>JARFRL010000035.1 GCA_029287275.1 Pontiella desulfatans | reverse complement strand
ATCAGCCGCGGTTCGAAGGTGGACAACTATCTCGCGCCGTTCGGCCACACCTCCGCCGGCAGCGTCGACGATTGCGACTTCGAGCACATGCGCGCCGAGCTGGACCGGCTGATCGACAGCCGCGACGAGTTCCGCGAGGTCAGCGAGGCCGTGCACGAGATGTTGCTGGCGCGGTTGGAAGCCGCCAAGCTCCGGCTGGCCGAAGTCCTATGTGGCGGATAGAAACTCCGCGACGTCCTCCGCGGTCGTGTCGGGCGTCAGGAAATCCTTCATGTCCAGCCGCGCCTGCGTGGCCTTGCGCACCGCCTTCATCAGCTTCAGCTTTCCGATGAGCAGACAGCCGATGAAACGCCCGTCGCGGAACATGAACACGCGGTAGCCGCCGTCGGCGTGGTCTTCGATCGCGCGGTACGAGCCGTCAACCGGCTTGACGACCCCGATGCTGAGCATCGGTTTGCCCAGCACCTTCAGCAGGTGCGAGCGGGGGATGCCGCCGAACTCGGTCGGAACGCCCGCGGCGTTCATGCCCGCGATCTTGCCCATGTACATCGCCGGCGCCCACGCGCCGTAGCGCACGCCGTCGTGTTCCGCCACGTCGCCCGCCGCGAAAATATCCGGATTCGTGGTGCGCAGGAAATTGTCCACCAGCACGCCCTTCTTCACGGTCAGTCCCGCCTGTTCCAGCAGGTCCGCGTTGGCGCGGTCGCCCGCGGCGACCACCACCACCTCCGCGGGAATCAACTGCCCGCGCTTCAAGTGAACGCCCGTCACGTGTCCGTCGCCGATGAAGCAGTCCGCGACGGCGTTGGTCACCACGTCGATGTCCAAGGTCTTCAGATGCTCCGTCAGCACGTCGCTGCCCTCGGGATTCAGCTGCGCCGGCATCAGATAATCGAACGCCTCCAGCACCGTCACTTTCGCGCCCTGCTTGGAAAGCGCGCCCGCGGTTTCCAGCCCCAAGATGCCGCCGCCCACGCACACGACCGGCGTTCCGGGTTTCACCACCGCCAGAATGTTCCGCGCGTCCTCCGCCGAGCGGACGGTGAAAACGTGGGTCAGCTCCGCGCCGGGAATCGGCGGGATGAACGGGTGCGAACCCGTCGCGACGATGAGCTTGTCGAACTGGATCGATTCGCCGTCATCCAGCTGAACCGCCTTCTCCGCGAGAACGATCCGCTCCACCGAAACGCCGCGCCTCAAATCGATCGTATGTTCCGCGTACCAACCCTCCGAATGGAGCGGCAGGTTCTTCTCCGCGAACTCGCCCGCCAGCAACCGCGTCAGATTGAGCCGCAGATAGGGGATGTCCTCCTCCTTCGAGATCAGCACGATCTCCGCGTCCGGCGCGTTCGCGCGAACCGCCTCCGCGGCGTAAACCCCCGCGACCCCCGCGCCGATGATCACGAACCGGTCCCGCCCCGCGTCGCGGCGCTCCGGCCGCGTCGTCATCTCGATCGCTTTGAAATCCGCCGCGCCCGCGTCGCAGATCGGGCAGGCGTCCGGCGCCTGATCGCCGTAGTGAATGAATCCGCAAATGGAGCAGCGCCACGTTTTCTCGGTGTTCTCGTTCATCACGACCTCGGGGTTCGGAAAACAAATCAGTAGCACGCGCCGCCGGAACGAAAAGAAAAAAACACGGCCAACGCGATAAAACCCGCGCCGGCGTCCCCGCGCGAAATACCCCGCGCGCGGGATTGACTCGCCCGCGAATATTCGCATAATTCGCCCTTCGTTTTTCAACCGAGAGCAATCTCGACCGGAAAACCTCCGCCGGCGTAGCTCAGTGGCAGAGCAACGGATTTGTAATCCGTTGGTCGTCAGTTCGACTCTGACCGCCGGCTCCATTTTAAACCCCGTTATCGTCAATGATAGCGGGGTTTTTCTTTGTGTTGGCGTAATTCTCCCTGTTCATGAGTGCTCCTGATATTTGGTGATAAAGAGGGATTGCTTACAAAACATTTACAAAACATCGAGGGTGAAGGCTCCCCTGGGATATTCGCCACTATTTACGG
>JARFRL010000030.1 GCA_029287275.1 Pontiella desulfatans | reverse complement strand
GGTCAGCTCGGCGTCGGTCAGCGCGCCGACGATCAGCAGCACCGCGGAGGCGCCCATGGTTTTGGCGTGCGCGATCTGCCACGGGTCCACCACGAACTCCTTGTAGAGCATCGGAAGGTCGACCGCGTCGCGGACCGCCGACAAGTCGTCGTCGCCCCCGCCGAACTAGTTGTGATCCATCAGGCAGGAAATGGCGCGCGCGCCGTTGGCCTCGAAGCCGCGCGCGATGGCGGCGGGAACGACCGGTTCGCGGATCAGCCCCGCGGAAGGCGATTTGCGCTTCACCTCCGCGATCAACCCCATCGGCGTGGTGCGCGACGCGTGAACGAAGTCGGGCCGCGGCGCGACGGATTCGATTCGTTTTTCGAGGTCGGCGATGGAGACGGTTTTTTTTCGTTCGTCGATTTCGAGGCGCTTGTCCGCGCAAATTTGTTCCAGGATGTTCATTAGCGGTTCTTCTTCAAATAGGCTTCGATGAAGGGGTCGATGTTGCCGTCCAGCACGCCGGCCGCGTTGCCGACGACTTCGTCGGTGCGGTGATCCTTGACCTGGGTGTAGGGTTGCAGCACGTAGGACCGGATCTGCGAGCCCCAGGCGATTTCGCCTTTGTCGCCGTAGAGTTGATCGACGGCCTGTCGCTTCAAATCCTGCTCGCGCTCATACAGCCGCGCCTTCAGCATTTTCATCGCGGCGGCTTTGTTTTTATGCTGCGAACGCTCGGCCTGGCACTGCACCACCACGCCGGTCGGCAAGTGGACGATCCGCACCGCGGAGTCGGTCGTGTTGACGTGCTGCCCGCCGGCGCCCTGCGCGCGGTAGGTGTCGATCCGCAGATCGGATTCCACGATTTCAATATCGATGTCGTCGTCGATCTCCGGCGTGACGTCGGCCGCGACGAACGAGGTGTGGCGGCGCGACTGCGAGTCGTACGGGCTGATGCGCACGAGGCGATGCACGCCGCGTTCGGATTTCAGCAGACCGTACGCGTAGGCGCCGCTGATCAAAATCGAAACGCTCTTGATGCCGGCTTCGTCGCCGGCCTGATAGTCGAGAACCTGCACCTTGAAATCCTTGCGCTCGGCGTAACGCGTGAACATGCGGTACAGCATGTCGGCCCAGTCGCAGCTTTCGGTGCCGCCGGCGCCCGCGTGCAACGTGAGGTACGCGCCGTTGCCGTCGAACTCGCCGCCGAGCAGCGACTGCATTTCGAGCGAGCGGAAACCCCGCTCGACCTTCGCCAGCTCCGCGGCGGCTTCCGCGAGCGCGTCGTCCTCGCCGGCTTCGGCCAGCTCGAGCATCACTTCCGCGTCGTCGAGCGCGCCGTCGATCGCGTCGAACGGATCGAGCACCATCTTCAGCGCCTTGGTCGCGGCGATGTTCGCCTGGGCCTTGGTTTGATCGTTCCAGAATTCGGGTTCCGCGGCGACGGCCTCGAGTCGGGCGAGCTCGGCGCGCTTCGCGTCGATTTCAAGATAGCCCTTCATCTCGGTGAGCTGCTCGCGAAAGGAGTCGATTTTCGGTTTAAGTTCTTCCTGCATGATTTTCTTTCGGTGGTTGGAACTCGGAAATATAGCCCATCCCTCCCGCGTCGCCAAACCTCGCGGCGGAAAAAGTCAGGGTTTCC
>JARFRL010000006.1 GCA_029287275.1 Pontiella desulfatans | reverse complement strand
GGGATTCAAAATCCCGCATCTTCGGATATGGGGGTTCGAGTCCCCCCCCCGGCACCACCTTTAATACCAGTTGCTAAAACTTCTCAGACTAAACTTAATGAAAACCACAAAATACTCAGGACTCACAAAATAGGGCACGTGCCGTTCTTTTGTGATCTATGTGAAAAATTGGTCATTATCCATTTCCAATTATGTGGTTTAGTCCCTCAATGCCTAGATGTTTTTGAGATTGGTATAATTCCCGCGCGCTCGCGAAAACGAGAGCGAATTCTTTTCTTCGCGCCAGGCCGAGCTCTTGAAGCGGAATTGACGTCTCAATGAATCCATGCCGCCAAACGCGGAATCGTCTCGGCGCGTATTTTCTGTTTTTAATTGGTTTAAACGGCGCGTTTCGGCAGTATTCGCGACTAATTCCACACAAGGGGAAGCCATGGCTGGTTTGAACGATTTAGTGGGCGACGCGGGGGGACTGAAAACCCCCGGCTTGGGCGCCGCGGTCGGCGGTTCGTCGAACAAGGATTTGATGAGAGACGCGCGGATGTCGCTTTCGGGCAACTGGGGGCTGGCGGTTCTGGGCAACTTCCTTTACGTCGTTTTGCTCAACAGCGTGGCCCTGTTCGCGGTGGTTTCATGCGTTTTCGTGGTCGCGGTGAGCGCGGCCGCCGGCGGCGACGCCATGGCGGCGTATTCCGCGGTCTATTTCGCCTCCTATCTGTTCCTGTTTCTCATCAGCGGCGCGGCGATGGTGGGGTTCTGCGGTTTTTTCTTGGGAATCGTTCAAGAGGGCGAGGCGCGCTTGGAGCGCTTGTTCGTGGGGTTCCGCCACTTCGGCAAGTCGTTCGGCGTCTATTTCTTCTTTTTGCTGTTTTACGGTTTATGGAGCCTGCTGTTCGTTATTCCAGGCATCATCGCGGCGTTGCGCTATTCCATGGCCTTTTTCATCATCGCGGACGACGAGGACTGCGGCCCGTTGGAGGCGATTGGTCGCAGCAAGGTGATGATGAAGGGCAACAAGTGGAAGTTTTTCTGTCTGCACTGGCGCTTCATCGGCTGGTACCTGCTTGCGTCGCTGACCGGCGGAATCGCCTATCTATGGCTGATTCCCTACATGCAGACGTCCTTCGCCAAATTTTACGAAGACGTTAAATGAGCGCGAACATCGGCCAATTCGAGCTGTTGGGAACCGATCCGTCCTGCAAGGCGCGGCGCGGGCGCTTCCACGCCAAGCACGGCGCGATCGAGACGCCGGTTTTCATGCCGGTGGGCACGCAGGCGACGGTCAAGGCCATGTCCCCGCTGGAGATGCGCGAGCTGGATTGCGAGATTTTGCTGGGCAACACCTATCACCTCAACGACCGGCCGGGCCCGGATCTGATCGAGCGCTTGGGCGGCTTGCATGAATTCATGGGCTGGGACCGCTCGATTCTGACCGACAGCGGCGGATACCAGGTGTTCAGTCTGGGCGCGATGAACAAGATCACCGACGAGGGCGTCTCGTTTCGGTCGCATTCGGATGGCCGGAAGCATTTCATCGGGCCGCGCGAGTCGATGGAAATTCAGCGCAAGCTGGGGTCGGATATCGCGATGGTTTTCGACGAATGCCCGCCGTATCCGTGCGAAAAGGATTACGCTTGCAAAGCCGTGCGCAGAACCCTAGATTGGGCGGCTATTTGCAGGGAAACGCCCCGGGCCGACGGTCAATTGGTTTTTGGAATCGGGCAGGGCGGTGTTCACGCGGATTTGCGCGAGGAATGCGCCAAAGCGCTCGTCGAGATGGATTTCGACGGCTACGCCATTGGCGGCGTGAGCGTTGGGGAGCCTGACGAGCTGATCATCCGCGGCGTGGAAGACACGGTCGATCATCTGCCGGCGGAGAAGCCGCGCTACTTGATGGGCGTGGGAGAAATGGCCCAGATGGTGGAGTCGGTGGCCCGCGGAGTCGATATGTTCGACTGCGTGATGCCGACGCGGCAGGCGCGGAACGGAACGGTTTCGACCCGGCGCGGACGCTACCCTGTGAAAGCGGCCCTCTATAAGGAGGATACCCGCCCGTTGGAGGAAGGATGCGAGTGTTACGCGTGTGAGAACTTCACGCGCGCTTACGTGCGCCACTTGCTCAACGTCGGCGAGATTCTCGGGCTGAGATTGGTGACGACGCATAATTTGCATTGTTACCTGAACTTTTTGAAAGATATGCGAAAAGCGATAGAGGAGGAGAGATTCGGGAAGTTCCGCGAGGAATTCCACTCCGGCTATCGCGTGGTACTCGAAGAACACGTGTTAAACGTAAAGGAGAACAACTGATGAACTTACTGCCTCTAACCATCGCGCAGGCCGCGCCGGCCGCGCCCGCGGGCGCCGGCCAATCCACCATGTTCATGCCGGTCATGATGGTGATTCTGTTCGCCATCATGTATTTCATGATGATCCGCCCGCAGAAGCGCCGCGAAAAGGAGCGCAAGGAAATGATCAACGCCGTCAAGGCCGGCAATCGCGTTCTCCTCACCAGCGGCATCATCGGCGAGGTCGTCAACGTCAAGGAAAGCACCCTGATCGTTCGCATCGCCGAAGGCGTCAAGATCGAGTGCGTCCGCTCCGCGATCTCGCAGGTGCTGGAAAAGGGCGAAACGCCCGAAGATATCGAACCGTCCAAGTAAGAAAGGCGCTCCTCAATGGATAAAAACAAACTTTGGAAGTGGATGCTGCTCGGCATTCTCGTGATCTGGTCCTTCTCGCTCGTCACGCCGCTCGATCAGAAAGTCAAACTCGGTCTCGACCTTAAGGGTGGATCGAGTTTCGTGGTCGAAGTCGACGCCCAAGACGTCGCGAAGAAAAAGGTCGAGGCCGGCGAGGCCGAGTCGATCGAATCGATCACCGAATCGCAGCTCAAGGACTGGGTCAAAGAGGTTCAGGAAATCGCCGTCGAGGTGATCCGCAACCGCATCGACGTGTTGGGCACCGCCGAGCCGGAAATTTATCCGGAAGGCGACAGCCGCATCGTGGTTCGTCTGCCGGGCGCCGACGCCGACACCCGTTCGGAGGCCAAAGGACAGATCTCGCGCGACGCCGTGCTGAACTTCAAGCTCATTCACGTCGAATCCGAGGCTTGGGTGAACGAGCTCATGGCCGCGGGCAAGATCCCGCCGGGCTACAAAATGGGCGGACAGGACAACAAAGGTTTGTTCCTCACCCGCGACCGCGACGCGATGACCGACGATGAGGTCGACCGCGATTTCCGCGAGCGCCTCAAACGCTTCGGAAGCAAGACCGCCGACTTCATGCTCATGGGCGACAAGCACAAGGATGGCTCCACCGTCTACCGTCCCGAGTTCGTCGAGCGCCGCAGCCAGTTGGGTGGCGACACCATCAAGGACGCGTTCGTTTCCTATGACCAGATGACCGGCCTGCCGAGCATCTCCCTCGAGTTCAACGCGGAAGGCAAAAAGGGCTTTGGCCGCGTCACCGAAGCCAACGTCAACCGCCGTTTGGGCATCATTTTGGACGACTCGCTCTACTCCGCGCCGAACATCAACGAGGCGATCTGGAGTGGCCGCGCCGAGATTTCCGGCAGCTTCTCCGTTCCTGAAGCGCGCCGCCTCGTGAACGTCCTGCGCGCCGGCGCGTTGCCGGGCCGCGTCAAGATCGTCGAAGAGCGCACCGTCGCTCCGACCCTCGGTCAAGATTCGATCGCCAGCGGCGAAAACGCCATTCTCATCGGGGGCGTCGCGGTTCTTCTGTTCATGGCGGTCTACTACATGATCCCCGGACTCATCGCCAACCTGTCGTTGATCTTCGTGCTGCTGCTGTTGCCCGTGGGCATGGTGGTTTCCGCCGGATTCCTCGGCGTGCTTTCCGGCTCGCTTGAAGGCTCCGCGGTCTCGCTGCCGACGCTCACGCTCTACGGCATCGCCGGCATCGTGCTGACGGTCGGCATGGCGGTCGACGCGAACGTACTCATTTTCGAGCGCATGCGCGAGGAGTGGAAGGTCGGCAAATCGATCTCCGGCTCCATCAACGCGGGCTACAACAAAGCGTTCAGCACCATTCTTGACGCCAACGTCACCACGATGCTGACCGCGGTCATCCTCTTCTGGCAGGGCTCCGGCCCGATCCGCGGTTTCGCGGTCACCTTGAGCGCCGGTATTCTGGTCAGCATGTTCATCGTGCTCGTCATGACCCGTCTGTTCTTCAACACGCTGGCCGACGGCGGCATGTTGAAATCCGTGAAGATGATGTCCATCCCGTTCCTGCGGAACGCGAACTTCAACTTCCTCGGCGCGCGCAAGATCGCCGCGATCATCTCGTTGGTCGTCATCGCGGGTTCATGGGCCTTCTTCTTCACGAAGGGCGACGCCAACTTCGGCGTGGACTTCACCGGCGGCACGGTCACGACCTTCCAATTCCAGGAAGAACAGCCGATCGAGGTCGTGCGCGCCGCGCTCACCGAAGCCGGCTTCGCGAACGCCTCGCTCACGCCGATGACTCATGACGGCGAGTTCTTCTTGGACATGAAGCTCAAGGAAATGGAAGGCGCGGAAGTCGCCGCGCAGGACGCGGTCCTCGCGATGGAAGGCGCTCCGACCATCGTGAAAGCCGACAGCGTCGGTTCTCAGATCGGCGCCGAGCTCAAGAAGAAGGGCATGTGGGCGATCATTTGGTCGCTCGTGGGCATCATCATCTACATCTCGATCCGCTTCGAGTTCGCCTTCGCCATGGGCGCGATCACCGCGCTCGCGCATGACGTGCTCATCACGGTCGGCGTGTTCTGCGCGCTGGGCCACGAGCTCAGCATGCCGATCATCGCGGCGTTGCTGACCATCGTCGGGTACTCGGTCAACGACACCATCGTGGTGTTCGACCGCATCCGCGAGGATCTCAAGCTGGAGAAGGGCAAGTCCTACAAGGACATCGCCAACCTCTCCATCAACCAGACGCTCAGCCGCACCGTGCTGACCTCGTTGACCACGTTGCTGACGGTCGTCGCGTTGCTGGTCGTGGGCGGCGGCGCCGTGCAGGACTTCGCGCTCGCGCTGTTCATCGGCATCTTGGTCGGAACCTACTCGTCCATCTTCGTCGCCACGCCGGTCGTCTTGCTGTGGCACAAGGAGGAGAAAGTTAAGTAGATTTCCGATCTCTGGAAGGCTATGTTCAAAAGCGTTCCCGCAGGTGCGGGAGCGCTTTTTTATCTCTCATGAAAAACAAAAACCACAAAATGCCGTGTCCGATCATGGGGTTCCTCTTGCGGAAGACGCTTGATCCCGACCACGCGCCGGACAGCCATGAAAACCGCACGCGCATCGGCATGCTCGCGGGGTGGACGAGCGCGTTGATGAGCGCCGTCATGGCCGCCGCGAAGTTTTGGCTCGGCCTCGCGTCCGGGTCCGTTTCCATGATCGCCGACGCCACCAACAACCTGACCGACATGGGAAGCTCGATCGCGATCGCGTTGGGCTTCCAGTGGTCGCGGAAACCGCGCGACGAGGACCACCCCTTCGGGCATGGCCGTATCGAGGCCGTCGCCACGTTGGTGCTCGCGATCGCGTTGATCATCGTGGGCGCCGAAGTCGCGAAGTCCGGCGTCGGCCGCTTGCTCGACCCCAAACCGATCGAGGCGCCGGTTTGGCTGCTCGTCGCGGTCGGGGTCACCGTCGTGGTGAAAACCTGGATGGCTTTGTTCGCCCGCGAGCTGGCGCGCTTGTCGAAATCACAAGTGCTGGAGGCCGACGCGTGGAACCACGCGTTCGACATCATCTGCACCCTGATGGTCGTGGTGGCGCTGGTCAGCGCCAAAAAGGGCTGGGGCGCGGTGGATGGCTGGACGGCGATCGCCGTCGCGGGCTTCATTCTTTACACGGGGATCTCCTACGCCCGCGAGGCGATCGATATTCTGTTGGGCAAAAATCCGGAATCCGGCGAGGTGCGGGCGATTTTCGAAACCGTGCTCGGCGTCGACGGCGTCATGGGCGTTCACGAGATCATGGTGCATCAATACGGCGACGTGAAAATGATTTCGTTTCATATCGAGGTGGACGCCCGCATGACGCTGACCGAGGCGCACGAGATCGCCGAGATCGCCGAGGCCGCGGTGGAGACGGAGCTGGGCTGGCGCGCCGTCGCGCACGTCGATCCGGTGGACCGCGCGCATCCGCTTTTCGAGGAGCTCAACGAAGTGCTGCACCTGTACATCCGCGAGCAAAAAGAACTGGTCGACGTGCACGACCTGCGCGCCGAGGGCGCCGCGCCGCCGTATGTCATTTCGTTTGATCTCGTCACCGACATGGAAACGAAGCGCAGCGAGTACGATCGGCTTTATCTGCGTTGCGTGGAGCGGGTGAAAACCGCGTTTGGCGGCCGCGTTCGGCGCGTCGAGATCGGCATCGAGGCCGCGGTGGACAGCGCGCCGATGGCGCGGCGCTCATTCGACCTTGCCGACGCGAATTGATCCATCGAGGGGATTGCGTCGCTCCTTTATGTTGTTAGTATTCCGTCCATGTTGAAGATAGGTCGTTCACGGAGGAACTCATGATGAATATTCTCGGAAATATCGAATGGATCGCGGACCTGATTCCCGAGCTGGAAGTCCGGAAAACGCGGTTCGAGGTGGATACCGACGAAGTTGATGACGAATTGGTGGAGGTGTTTGTCGATGAGCTGCGTCGTCTGAGCGGAGAGCTCCGCGAGGGCCTGCTCAACGCGGATCTGGAAATGATCCGCATGGCCGCGCACTCCATCAAAGGCATGGGGGGAACCATCGGGTTGCCCGAACTCTCCGTGCTGGGTCTTGAAATCGAGAACATCGCGAAAGAAAATCGGTTGATCGACGCGCGCCCGATGATCATGGCGCTCGAAGACTGGATCGCCAAGCTCGACTAGGAACGCGCATGTTGCCCGACAAACAACGATCCGTGCTTGATTTAACGACCTCGCGCTTGACGCGGCCGCTCTCCGGGCGCGTGCTGGTGGTCGATGATGAGCTGCCGAATCGACTCTATCTGCGTAAATTGCTCGAAGCGCGCGGTTGCGATGTGTTCGACGCCGACGACGGCCCCTCCGCGCTGGATATCGCTTTTCGGAAAGTTCCCGATCTTATTCTGGTCGACGTCATTATGCCGAACATGGACGGCTTCGAGTTGTGCGACCGGTTGCGAAGCGAACCCCGCACGGCGCGGGTGCCGGTCATCATGGTCACGGCGAAATCGAAGATCGAGGACATCGAAACCGGTTTCGATCTGGGCGCGATGGACTACATCCGCAAGCCGTTCAACCCCCGCGAACTGGTGCTGCGCGTCGGAAACGCGCTGGCGCTCAAGCGCAGCAACGACGAACTCACGATTTGGAACAACCGCGTTTCCCGCGATCTGGAGCTCGCGGGCAGCATTCAGCGCTCCTTGTTCGCCGACACGCCGCACTTTTCCCGCCGCTTCGAGACGCGCATCGCGTACCGCCCCTGCATGGATGTCGGCGGCGACGCGTTCGACATCATCTCGCTACCGGACGGACGGCACTGCGCGTACGTCGCCGATGTTTCCGGCCACGGCGTGGCGCCCGCGATGATCTCGTCGTTGCTCAAGGCGACCGCGAGCGAGATGATTCATCGCTACGCCGAAAAAGGGCCCGCGGAAATCTGCAACGCGATCAACATGGTCTTCCGCCGCCGCATCGACAACCCGTCCTACTTCGCGACGTTGTTCATGGCCTTGCACGATCCCGAGTCGTTGGAGTGGCGCTGCATGAACTGCGGCCATCCGAATCCCGTCCTGGTGCGCGATGGAAAAATTCTCGACACCAGCGGTTTCGGAGAGAAGGGCGGCGCGCCCATTGGGTTTCCTTTCGGCTCCGAACGGCCTTATTCCCCGATGGATGAAATGATTTTCAAGGACGAGGGCAACACCTTTCTCCTGCTCTACACCGATGGGCTGCTCGAAGCGCGGCACCGGGCTTCCGGCGAGGAATGCGGCGATCGAATGGCGGAAGCCTACGCCGAAGTGGTTCAAAAACCGGAGCTCTCGGACAAAGCGGCGGAATTGCTAAACATGCTGGAGGCGCGGCACTACGATATCTCGGCGGACGACTGCACCGCGATTTCAATCCACATGCTGGACCCCTTGAAAATCGTTTTGGAACGGACCGTGCCGCGGAACATCTATCTGGTTTCCGATACCGCCAAGCAGGCCGAGAGCGCCGTGATCTCGCAGGGCGTTTCGCCCGGCACCGCGGCGATGCTGCGTCTGTTGGTGATGGAACTGGGCGCGAACCTGGTGGATCACGGTGGTTTGGACGAGGACGACTCTTTTTGGTTGCAGATCCGCGTGGATGGAAACGTTTGCCAAGTGGTGCTGCGCGACGAAGGAACCGAATGGGACCTCGACGACGCGCTCAGCCGGGACCTCGACGACGCCTACATGGGTGAGCGCGGCCGCGGGTTGGCGATCACCAACACCATCACCGACCGAATCGAGCGCTACCGCGTTCAAACGCGCAACTTGACCTATTGCACGCTCATCGACGAGGGAGACGAATAGTGGAGCGCCCCGTCTACAAAGCCCGCCGCGAGTTGTTCAATCGAATGGACATTCCCGTCACGAAGGCGGACGTGCGGATTCTCAAGCTCAAACAACGCGCGCGCCTCGTTTTCTGGGAAGGCATGTTGCGCGGTCTGTTGGTCGTCAAACGGATCTTCGACATCGTCCTCAGCTTGACCGCCATCATCGTTCTCGCTCCGGTCTTCGCGCTGGTCGCGCTGGCCGTTTTGATCGAGGACGGTTTTCCCGTGATTTACTCGCAGAAGCGGGTGGGGTTGAACGGGCGCGAGTTTCGATTTTACAAGTTCCGCTCCATGGTGAACGGCGCGGAAAAAATGAAGATGGATCTGGAGGCGCGCAACGAATCGGGCGATGGCGTCACGTTCAAAATGAAGGACGATCCGCGGGTGCTTCGGAGCGGAAGAATCACGCGGCGTTTCAGTCTCGACGAGATCCCGCAGTTTTTCAACGTGCTGCTCGGCGATCTGTCCGTCGTGGGTCCGCGGCCTCCGCTGCCGGAAGAGGTGAAGACCTATTCGCTGAACGACCGTAAACGGCTGCATGTGAAGCCCGGGTTGACCTGCCTGTGGCAGATCGGTGGCCGCTCGGAAATTCCGTTCAGCGAGCAGGTTGGTCTCGATATGCAGTACATTCAGAGCCAGAGTCTGCTGAAAGACATCGTGATCATGTTGAAAACCGTACCCGCCGTTCTATTCGGCCGCGGGGCGTATTAGGGAGGGAAAACAATGGTGGTTAACTGTTCGAAAATAGGTCGCGTGGGCGTGGTTCAGGTCAGCAAGAGCCTCACCGCCGCCACGGTCGATTCATTCCGGGAACAGCTTTCGAGCTGGCAGGACGCGGAACGCGACGTGAAAAACTACGTCATCGATCTCGCCCAGGTCGATTTCATGGACTCCGCCGGACTCGGCACCCTGATCGCCGTGCTCAAACGCGTCAGCGAGCGCGGTGGCGACATGAAAATCGCCAACCTGCGAAAGAAGCCGCGCATGGTGTTCGAGATCACGCGCGCCTACAAGGTGTTCGAAATCTACGACACCGTCGAAGACGCGTTGCGGGGTTTCGACTAACGCTTGATGATCGCCGTTCTTAACACCTCGATGACCCGGGAGTGGGCGACGCGCATGAGCGACGCGCCTTGGCCGTTGCTGCCCGTCGTCAACCGTCCGCTGTTGGACTATTGGATGGAAACCTGCGCCGACGCCGGCGCCGACCGCGTCTATTTGATTCTGGGCGAGGGCGCCAAGGCGGTCGAGGATTTCATCGGCTCCGGCGATCGGTGGCGCGTGCGGGTGGAATTCACCTTCGCCCGCGAGGGCGAGAATCCGCTGGATTACCTCAAGTCGATTTCCGCTCAGTGGAGGGACGGTTTGATTTATTTCGGCGGCCCGTTCTTTCCGCGGCGTCGGCAAGCGTTCCGGCCCGAAGATTTCAGCCGTCTTAAGGCCTGCCGACACGACCACGCCGGCGAGGCGCTCTTCCTATTCGGCCGCGACGACGCGGAGGTGGCGCCGCTGCTGAATGGCGCCGCGCCCGCGGGGCGGGGCCTGGAACGAATTCATGTCCACCCCTACGCGATCGCGGACACCAACGCCTATTACGAGCTGAACATGAAAATGGTCATGGCCGAGTTCTCGCGCTACGTCACGGCCGGCTTCTCCGGAGCGGACGGCAGCTCGGTGGGCTACAACACGCGCACGCCGCCCTCGAGTCATCTCGCGGCGCCCCTGATCATCGGCGACGATTGCCGATTCGGCGCGATGACCACCGTCGGCCCCAACGCCGTCGTCGGGAACCACGTGATCGTCGACGCGTACACGGAATTGACGGACTGCTTGATTCTTGACGACACGTACGTCGGCCGGAATCTCGAGATCCGAGACAAGATCGTCGCGGGAAACCGGGTGATCGATCCGAAGGACGGCACCGTCATCGAGATCGACGATTCGTGGTTGGTCGCCCGCAACCGCCCGGAAATGAAGACCGAGGACGTCGTTCGCTACGTGGTGCTCTGGTGCGTCGCGCTTGGTCTGGCCGCGGTTCAACTCGTTCCGTTTCTGATCCTCATGCCCATCATCCTGCTGACGCGCATCGCCGCGTTCGAACGCAGACAGTTTCACGATCCGACGCAAGGGTACGTCGCGCTGCCGACCTTCACGAAACGCGTCAACCGCAAGTCGGTGGCGTACCGTCTTTTCCGCGGACTTTCGCTGGACCGTTTTCCTTGGTTGCTCCGCGTGCTCAGCGGCGGCATGTTCCTCTGCGGACAACCGCCCATGCGCCATCCGGAAGACGATGAAATCATCAAGGAACTGCCGCGCTACTATCCCGGCGTTTTCTGTTATCAGGATTACAACCGCGATTCCGATCGCCTGACCGACTCGCTATGGTACGCGCATATCCGCTCGATGTATGAAGACGTCAAGATTTTGATCAAGGCGCTGATCACCCGATTCGTCACCGCGGGGCGTCAATAGATGGGCGCCAAGATTTGGAAGTTGAAACCGTCCGACGCCGGCGCGGCGCGAGCCATCGCGGAACGGTCGGCGTTGCCGCCGCCCCTCGCGCGCGTGCTCGCGCTCCGCGGGTTCGCGACGCCGGAAGAGATCGACGTGTTTCTGGATCCCAAACTGGCCGATCTTTCGGAACCGTATTCACTCCCCGACATGGAGAAGGCCGCGCGCCGGCTTTGGGCCGCGATCGACGGGGGAGAAACCATCACCGTGTTCGGCGACTACGACGTGGACGGCGTCACCTCCACGGCGCTGCTCACGCGCGTGTTCGCCGCGTTGGGCGCGCGGGTCGAACCCTTCATTCCGGATCGACTCGACGAAGGCTACGGACTCTCGCTCGACGCGTTGGAACGCTGTCTCGAAGAACATGGATCGAGCGTCCTGGTCTCGGTGGATTGCGGTTCCAACTCGGTCGAAAGCGTCGAGCGGGCGAAGGCGCTCGGCGTCGACGTCATCGTGACGGACCACCACGAGCCGGAAGCCGAAACAGCGGCCGCCTTCGCGCTGATCAACCCCAAGCTCGGCGACGTGCCGATGCTCGAAAACCTGTCCGGCGTCGGCGTCGCGTTCAAGCTCGCGCACGCGATGGTGAAGTCGGGCCGCGCCATGAAAAAAAGCGCCGCCGCGGCGATGGATCTGCGGGACTACCTTGATATCGTCGCGCTCGGAACCGTCGCCGACATCGTTCCATTGGTGGAGGAGAACCGCGTGCTCGTGCGGCATGGTTTGCGGCAACTCGGCGCCACGCGCTGGAGCGGGCTCGAAGCGCTGAAAAAAATCGCGCGCGTCAAAGGCGAGCCCGACACCTATCAACTCGGCTTCCAACTCGGGCCGCGGATCAACGCCGCCGGGCGGATCGGGCAACCGATGCAGGCGTTGCGGTTGCTGGTGACGGACGATCCGAACGAAGCCCGTCGCCTCGCGAAACTGCTCGATGACAACAACACCGAGCGCCGCCGGATCGAACGAGACATGGCCGACGCCGCCTTCGCGGAGATCGACGCGTATTACGACGCGGAAAAACATTTTGGATTGGTGGTCGCGCGCGAAGGCTGGCACCCCGGCGTGGTCGGCATCGTCGCGTCGCGCGTTTCGCGGCACTACAATCGCCCCGCGATCATCATGGGCGTCGAGGAAACCGGCGCCGCCCGCGGTTCGTGCCGCGGCATCGAACGCTACAACCTGCTCGACGGGCTCCAAGCGTGCGAGGCGTCGCTCGCGAAGTTCGGTGGACACAAAATGGCCGCGGGGCTCGAGGTCAAACCTGGCGAGCTGAACGCGTTCAAGCGCGCCTTCAACGCGGCGGTCACCGAGTCGTTGTCGGGCGTCGATCTGACGCCCTCGTTGAAAATCGATTCGTACGTCGCGGCCGAGGAGGTCGACGGGGAATTCATGGAACAGCTCAAGCGGTTGCGGCCGTTCGGGCAGGATAATCCCGAACCGGTTTGGGCCATGAAAGGCGTGCGGGTTTCCGGAAGTCCGCGCGTCGTCGGCGGGAGTCATCTGAAGCTCTCGCTCGTTTCCAATGGACGAACCTTCGAGGCGATCGCGTTCAATTATCCGATGAAACAGCTGCCCGCCGCGGAGATGGAGATCGCCTTCTCGCTGAAGGAAAACGTTTGGCGCGGCGCGGTCTCGCTGCAACTCCAATTGTTGGACGTTCGCGCCGCCGAATAGAAGCCGCGGAA
>JARFRL010000475.1 GCA_029287275.1 Pontiella desulfatans | reverse complement strand
GGCCTCGCTCTGTTGGGCGCCGCGCTTTTCGCGAGCACGTTGCGCGGAGGAAGCGGCGATAAGTCCGCCGACCTTCCCGCCCTGATCAAAAACGGCGCGCTACTGATCGACGTCCGCTCCCCGGGTGAGTTTCAAAGCGGTCACGCCAAGGGCGCCATCAATATTCCACACGATTCCATCGACCGCGTCATTCATCAACACGCGCCGGAAAAAGATCGCGCGATCGTTGTTTATTGCCGAAGCGGGAATCGTTCCTCGACCGCGAAAGGTTCGTTGGAGCGCATCGGCTACACCAACGTCGTCAACGGTGGAACCGTCGGCAACGTAAAAAAAGCGCTTGAAAAATAGTCGATCGGACTCGGTCTACCGCGTCCGATAGGAGTCGTTGAGCTCATCGACCAGAATGTCGAGTTTGATCTTGGCTCGCTCCTTCTCGAAAATCCGGCCCTTGCCCTCGCATGTCGAACAGCGGACCGTTTTCGCTCCATCGCCCCCGCACGCGGAGCACTTCCCCAAGCCGCGGCAGGTCGTGCAATGTATCGACCGGCCTCCCTCGAAATCGGCGGCGCGCTCGCCCTCGCCCCCGCACCGCGGGCACTCGCCGGATCCCTCGCAAGTCGCGCAGTCGCGCTCCACGCGCCCGGCGCCGTCGCACGCGTCGCAGGCGTTCAGATAGTCGGCGATCTCCAGCAGGTCGTCGTCGGGATAGCGCGCCTTGATCATCAAGAGGAAACGTTCCGCCTCGTCCACGCGCTCCTTCAACAAGGAGTACGTCACGCACGCCGCGAGAATATTGGTATCCATCGAACCCTCGTACGCGTCGGAGAAGTAATACCTCATCGCGTCGCGGTCCAACCCCGGAAACGCCATCATCAGCTTCTTGACTCGCTCAACGTCCGTTTTCATCACCGACGCGATCTCACCCTGGTTCGCGGCGGCGTTGGCCGCGAAAACGAAATAATCGCGCTTCACCTCGCAATAGCGCTTTTGCAACAGTTTGCCGCGCCCCGAGCAGACGCGGCAGCGCGCGCGCGAATCGCCCATGCCGCCACACGCGGCGCACTCCCCTTTTCCGCGGCACGCGGTGCAGTGGATCGTGGAGCTCCCAATGCCCGTTTTCCGGAGTCCCTCGCCCTCGCATTTCACGCATTCACCCGACCCGGAACAGGTCGCGCAGGCTTTGGTGATGACGCCTTCGCCGTCGCACGTCGCGCATTCCACGAACAGCGCGTTCATCTCGACCGCCTCGATCTCCAAACCTTTTTCCTCGATAACGAGCATGAAGCGCTTGGCGTCGTTGATCTGGCCGGTCAACAAGGCGTGCAGCGTGGCTACCGCCAACGCGCTTTTCTCCGATTCCGCGTCCGCGTCCTCGCGCAGCAGATATCCTCGCCCCGCGGGCGTCAGCTCATTGATCGACTCCAGCGTCGGCATGATTTGATAGGGATCGTTGATCACGAACTCCGGCTGAGCCGAGGCCTCGTCCTTCACCGCGGGCGCGCCCAGATAGGCGGCCTTCCAATCGTCCGGCAACAGTTCGTAGTTCAGAAAATATTGCCCGTCGTCGTGCACGATCATCAGGCCTTCGGAACTCCGCCGCCACACGAACGCGTTCTTGAGCGTCGAGCCATCCGGCAACGTGAACTCGGCGACCGGCGTCTCGCCGAGCACCACGACATCGATCTCGGCCCGCGCGACCGACGCCGCGAGCAACGCCGCGATCAAAAGAATTGGTCCTCTAAACATCCTGAGCTCCGTTATTGATTGAACAGATGTCGCCCAATGTACAAGATATCGGTTTCGAATCCAAGGAATACGAATCGCCGCCCATGAAAGTCGTCATCACAGAAAAGCCGTCCGTCGCCCGCGACATCGCGTCCGTCCTGAAAATCACCGGCAAGAAAAACGGCTACATCGAGGGGCGCGGCTGCGCCATCACCTGGGCGTTCGGGCATCTGGTCACCCTGCTCGAACCCGGCGAGTACGATCCCGAAATGCGCAAGTGGCGGCTCGACTCGCTCCCCTTCATCCCCGCGGCGTTCAAGCTGAAGTTGATCGACAACCAAGGCGTTCCCGAACAGTTCGAGACCATCAAGAAACTCTGCCAGGAAGCCGAGGAGATCGTCTGCGCGACCGACGCCGGGCGCGAGGGCGAGCTGATCTTCCGCTACATTCTTTCGCTGAGCGGGTGCGAGGACAAGCCCATCAAGCGCCTTTGGCTCAGCTCGCTGACGCCCGACGCGATTAAAGAGGCGTTCAAGGATCTGAAGGATGGGCACGACTACGATCCGCTCTACGCCGCGGCCAAATGCCGCTCGGAGTCCGATTGGATCGTCGGTCTGAACGCGACGCGCTTCTTCACCGTCCGGCACGGACGCCTCTCCGCCGGCGACGACCGCGTCCTGTGGAGCATCGGGCGTGTTCAAACCCCCGTGCTCGCGATGATCGTCCAGCGCGACGACGAGATCATGAAGTTCCGTTCCAAACCGTTTTGGGAGCTGGCCACGAAATACCGCGAGGCGGTGTTCAAATATACCGGCGACCGGTTCAACGAACAAGAATCCGCCCAGAAGCTGCTGGAAACGATCACCGGTCAACCCTTCACCATCACCGGCGTCGCGGGCCGACGGAAGAAGGATCAACCGCCGCAGTTGTTCGACCTCACCACGCTTCAGCGCGAAGTGAACAAAAGCCATGGGCTGTCCGCCGCGGACACGCTCGCCGCGACGCAGAATCTGTATGAATCCAAACTCGTCACCTATCCGCGCACCGACTCGCGCTACCTGAGCGCGGACATGAAGCCGCGCGTCCCCGGCGTGTTCGAAAAACTCAAGGCGATCCGCGGCGAGCAGATCGAACCGCTGGACCTCGCGAAACTTCCGTTCACGAAACGGATCGTCGACGACAAAAAGGTCACCGATCACCACGCGATCATTCCAACGGGCATGATCCCCGGCGGCGTCGGCGCCAACGAGCGCGTCGTATACGACGCCATCGTCACCCAGTTCATCGCGGCCTTTTATCCGATCCGCGTCAAAAAGGTCACCACGGTCGACGGCGAAAGCGCGGACGTGAAATTCCAAGCCAAGGGCACCGTGATCATCGAGCCCGGCTGGTCCGCGCTGTTCCCGAAAAAGAACAAGGCGAAAAAGGAGACCGGAGAAGAGGACGAACAGACGCTGCCGGACTTCAAAAAAGGCGAAAGCGGCCCCCACGAACCCGCGACGCGCGAGGGCAAGACCAAACCCCCGAAAGCCTTCACCGAAAACTCGCTGCTCGGCGCCATGGAGGCCGCGGGAAAATGGGTCGACGACGACGCTCTGCGCGAAGCGCTGAAGGAACGCGGCATCGGGACGCCCGCCACGCGCGCGGCGATCATCGAAACGCTGCTGCGCCGCAACTACATCCGCCGCGAGAAGAAACAAATCCGCGCCACCGACATGGGCCGGTGCCTCATCGCGCTCATCCAGGACCCGTTGTTGAAATCGCCCGAGATGACCGGCGAGTGGGAGGAGAAACTCAAACAGATCGAGCGCGGCGAATCGAGGGCCGACGAGTTCATGGACGGCATCGTCGGCTATACCCGCGGGCTGATCGAAACCGGCGTTTCAAAAAAACTGGAAACCGATCGCCACGGCGACTGCCCGCTTTGCGGCAAGGACGTCATCAAGGGCAAAACGGCGTTTGGTTGCTCGGGTTGGAAGGAAGGCTGCGCGTTCGTTCTGCCAACGGAATACAAAGGACTGAAGCTCACGCCCAACCAGGTTCAGGTTCTACTCCAGCTGAAGGTCCTGCCCTACGCGGTGCACGTCGAAGACGAGCTCCGCCTGTTGCTGTTGAACACGCAGGGCGACCTGATGGATATCGCCCTGCCCGACGCCGACCGCCAGAAAAGCGGCAAGGACGAAGGTCGTCCGGCGAGAAAAGCCGCGACAAAGCCCGCGGCGAAGCCGGACGCCGGCTAGGGTTGGTTTTTGGGTTTAACGACCTTGATCGGAATGGCGGGAGCGGGATAGCGAACCGTATCGCGTCCTTGCTTCGCCTCGGCGAAAACCACCAGGCTCAATTTGGTTCCGGGAGCGACCGACGCGTCGACGTCGATCAACAGGTTTCCGACGGCGGACGTTTTAGCGCCGCCTTTTCCTTTTTGAACACCGATCCAACCATTCTTCGCGATACTGAATCCTTCCGGTGGATGATCCAGTTTGACCCCGAATCCTTTTCCCGGGCCGACGATATTCCCCTCAAGCCGCACGCGGGTCCGCGTTCCAGCTTCCAGCTCAATAACGCCCGATTTTGGAACGCTGGCGTGAAACACGATGGGCGGTCTTTTATCAACAGGGGCCAACACCAGTTCTTTGGCGGGGACGAGATGGCGATAGAGAAACGCCTGCATTTGATCATCGACCGGAACGGCCTGACGGATCACCGGACTCCCGTTGATGATCCCCGTTCCGTTAATGGTCGGGCTGACCATTTTTCCCTCGATCTGTTTGGGCGCGGTGATGGTGAAACGCGCGGTATCCGATCCCTTGGGAATGACCGTTTCACTCATCGCGAAACCATCCGGCAATTCCGCCGCGCCGAGCACGATGCGTTTGTCGAACCCGTCCTTGCGCGTCGCGCGCACGGTGAACGCCGCGGTGGCTCCCGGCGCGATGTGCATTCCGGAAGGCTCCATCCTAAGCTGGAAATCGGGATTCGATTCGCTGATCCGCAACCGATAGCCGTAGTCGTGCCCCCCCTTGTTTTGGGCGTCCGCGATTTCAACGTAATAGGTTCCGGTTTCGGGAAACTCGTGAAGCAGGTAGGAATCGGCGTGATGCGTGATCAGCCCGGCCCCCAGGTACAGATGGGTTTTATCCTTGCTCACGTTGTCGTCGTTGCGCTCCGGTTTGTCCAACCCCGGACCGGAGAGCGTGATGACGGAGTCCAGCGGCGAGTTCAACCGGCGCGCGATCACCTCGATGGAAACCGTTTCCCCTTTTCTTCCTTGAACGGCGTACACATCGCGATCGCCGACCTGTTGCACGCGGCCGTTGATGATGAGCGGATGCTTGACCGCTTGCGCGTCCGTCGGCGTTCCGTTTGGCTCGATTTCAAACACTTCGCCGACGTCGCCGATGGCGAAAGGCATCTGATTGGAACGATAGCCGTCTTTTCGCACCGAAACGTGGCGGGTTTCATAGCCGTTTTTCGGAAGTTTTCCGGAGAGGCGCGTTTGGGGCAGGTTCCGGCCGCTCAACGCGATGTCCACCTCCGCGCCCTCGCGGGCCCCGAGCGGGAAAATCCCGGTGATGAAGGGGAGCTCGCCGATGGCGATTCGGTAGATGAAATCCTCGCGCCCGCGGTAGATCGAATCGCGGATGGAGAGCGTGTAGCTTCCCGTCTCGGGAACGTCGAAAAACAGCACCGGGTCCGGATTGAACTTGTAATCGTCCTGATAGGCCACCTCGTTTCCGTTTTCATCGTACAGCGCCACCACGGCTTGGAACCAACCGGGCACGGCGTCGGCGAGATAGGGAATGACGCGCCGCGCGGCGACATCCACCACGATGGAATCGCCCTTGGTGGCCTGAAAGCGAAAGTGGTCGATGTCGCCGGGCCGCACTTGACCGTTGATCACCGATGGAACGGGAACCTCCTTAAGGTCCGGGCTCATATGATCGTCGTTGGGCTCCTCCTCATAGGCTTCTTGGAGGGTTCCCACTTGGAAATAGACTGGATTGGAAAGCCCGGCGGGCGTGTAGACGCGCAGTTCCCGCTCGCCGGGCGGCGCGGCGGCGTCGACAACGACGCGCACTCTTAGACGGTCGGACAACTGCGGGTTGAACTGTTCCTTTTTTTCGGAGCGGTAATAGCGCTGAACCTCCTTCTTGTTGAATGGATCAACGTCATCGGGCAGATCGAGCAGTTTGAGCTGCTTTTCCGCCTGAACGAGTCGTTTGCGAAGCACGTTCTTCTGCTTCTCCGAGACGTCCTCATCCGCCAACGTCGCTTTCGAGTTTTCAATGTTTCTATAAAACCGGCCCACCTGCCTGAGATCGTGTTTCACCGAGTAGCGTTTAATTTCCACCCGCGCGCCTTCGCCGCTGATGAAGACGTTCGTCGCGCCGCTGAAATACTGACCGCCGATGAGCACGTCGATGGTTTGTCCCCGCTCCGCACCCGCGGGAAAGGCGAAGCCGACATGCGGTTCGTTCGACGCGCAAACGAAGCCCGAGACGCCCGCGAGCAACGCGGCGAGCAAGCTGTGCGAACGGCGCTTCATGACATGATTTCCCGCAACCGACCGCCCATTGTAACGCCATCGGCTTCGGTCGGGCACACGCGCGCGTCAAGCCCCTGCGGATGCGGTAGCCGCGCGGTGGTATCGATGCCCAATTGCTCGTAGACGCTACCGATCAAGTCCCACGGATAGACCGGGCGATCCGCGACCTCCTCGCCGGTGGCGTTGGACGCGCCGACCACCTGCCCGCCTTGGAAGCCGCCTCCCGCCACGACGTGGCTGAAGCATTTTCCGAAGTGACTCCGCCCGCCGTTCCACGGGGCGTCCCATTGGATCTTCGGAGAGCGGCCGAACTCGCCGCCCCACCAGACGATGGTGGAGTCGAGCAACCCGCGTTGCCGCAGATCGTCGAGCAAGGTCGAGAAGCCGCGGTCGAGCTCGGTCAGCTTGGTGTTCATGATGTCGAAGTGTTTTTTATGCGTGTCCCAGCCGTTGTAATTGATGGTGACGTACGGCACGCCGGCCTCGACCAGCTTGCGGGCGATCAGACAGGACGCGCCGAAATCGCTCTTGCCGTAGCGCTCGCGCAGTTTTGGATCCTCGGTGTTGACGTCGAACACTTTTCCGGCGTCGCCCAGAATGAGCTCATAGGCCTGCTCCTGGCAGCCGTCCATGTGCTTGAACTCGGGGTTGTCCTTCATCTTGGAGCCGAAGGTTTCCAGGCTCGCGAGCAGGTCGCGGCGGTTTTTCTGCCGCGCTTCGGTGATGCCCTTCTGGATCACGCCTTCCACGGTGAAAACGGGCGCCGAGGGTTTTCCGCCCGTGGCGAAGGGCTTATAGCGCAGCCCCATGAAACCGGATTCGGAAAAGCGGCCCTGCGGTTTGGTGAGCACGATGTAGGGCGGCAACAGGCCGTTGTATCCCGCGTCGTAGCCTTTGAAGCGCGACACGACGGCGCCCGCGCAGGGATAGACGTCTCCGCCCACCGGTCGGCCGGTCTGGGTGACGTAGGACGCGGTTTCATGCGCGTTGATTCCATGGGTCATGCTTCGAATGATGGAATAGGAATCGGCCTGTTGCGCCATGAGCGGGAGCTTCTGTCCGATCCGGATTCCGTTCACGTTGGTTTCGATGGGCGCGTTGAAGGGGCCGCAGTAATCCGCGCCGGCCTCCGGTTTGGGGTCGAACGTGTCGAGATGCGAGGGGCCGCCCCACATCCAAATCTGAATCACGGCTTTGGCTTTGCCGTCCTTGACGGCCGACGCTTGAAGCGGAGACCCGAGCATCAGTCCGCCCGCGCCAACGGCCGCGCTGGCCAGCAGGTCGCGACGGGATCGTTCGATTCGGCTATTCGTGTTCATTTCGCTTCTCCTTCACGTTCAATGCTTGAAGATGAATTCCTTGGTGTTCAACAACGCCCACACGAGGTCCACGGACGCGTCGTATCGGCCCAACCCGCCGTCGCGAACGTACGCGATGGCGACGTTGGTCTCCTTCGCGGTCGGATAGCGCGACAGAATCGTGAGATACATGTTCTCGATCGCGTCCGCGGGTTCCAGCCAACCCGCCACGGGCTTCTTTTTGTTTTTCTGTTTTTTGGTGGTCATGCCCAGCAACTGTTTGTTGCTGGCGATCTTGGTCTGAATGTGGGTGGAGTTGAGCAAGTGGAGTTTCTGCGCGGCCGAAGGCGTGTTGTTGCGCTCGGACTCATAGCCGGTGTCCCGCGGCGGCCGCCCGTACAAATCGAGAAACGGACTCGTGATGCTTCCGTCGGACAGCTTGATGGAGCGCTGGTTTTCGGGGATGAAGGTGAACGGCTCGGGAATCTCGCTGGAATAGGATTCCGTGGTTTTCGTGATCTGACAGATGGCGTCGATCAGCACCTCGGCACCGAGACGGCGCGGGTAGTAGCGCGAGAAGTTGACCTCGTCCGAGAGGTTGCCTTCGTTGTGAATCGAGGCGCGCTGATAGGTTTTCGAGTTCAGAATGATTCGGTAAACGTGGCGGAGATCATACTCGTTTCGAACCAGCTCCTCGCTCAGGAACGCCAGCAAGGGCGCGTTGCTCGGCGGGTTGTCGGCGCGCAGGTCGTCGGGCTCGTGAACGACGCCGCGGCCCAGCAACCAAAACCACACGCGGTTCACGATGTTGTCGGCGAACACGCGGCTCCCGACCAGCCAGTCCGCGAACACGACGCGGGGGTCTTCGTTTGGATCCAGTTCGACGGCGGTTCCATCGGGCAGAATGGCGGGAACGGGCTGCTCGGTCTCCGGATCGAGGTATTCCTTGACGGGATCGTGGAACACGATTTCCTCTTTCCACTCCGCGGTGCCCTTGTAGTTCACGTGGCCGAAGAACGCGGCCAAGTTCCGCGCCTTCTCCGCGGGCCAGCCGTCCGTCCGCGCGCCCATGAAGGTGAGCGCCACGACGCGGGCGGTCGTGTCGGGCTCGCGCTCGGGCATGGCGCGGTAGAAATTAACGGGCGCGACGCGGAAGTTACTGCCGCTGGAGGTGAGCAGCGCCCGCGCGAAGTCGTCGTACGGCGTGTTGTTGACCAGCGCCTGGCGCACCCACCGATGGTAGGCTTGCACCGCGTTCGGCCATAGTTTGCTTGGAAACTCGGCTTTGACGCGTAAAAGGTCGCACCATTTCAGCGACCAATAGTCCGCGAATTCCGGCCGTTCGAAGAGCGCGTCGATCAAATCCGACCGCTTGTTCGTCGCGTTGCTTTTCAGAAAAGCGGCGGCTTCCTCCGCGGTCGGCAGCGTGCCGATCAGGTCCAGATAGACGCGGCGCAAAAACACCTCGTCGGTGCAGAGGTCGGAAGGCGGAATCCCCAGCTCGTCCAATCTCGAAAGCACCATTCGATCGATTTTCGCGCTGGCCTTTCCCGGCGCCGCCTCAACCCCAAGCGTTCCCGCGACGCACGCCACGAGAACCGCGAAACACCATCGACCTAATCGTAACGTCATCATGCTTTAACCGCCTCCGGAAGCCCGGCGCTGATCGCTCGTCTGGAAAACAGCCGGACTCCATACATAAAACGCTTCCTCTCCATCAACATGGACAATCAGCACGGGTTTTCGGCATGAAAAAAACGCGAAAAAAAAGTTTTCCAACGCCTTGAGAAACCGGCGTTGGAAAACTTTGGAGGGTTGATGAAACCGCTCTGTTTTACAGGATGCCCTGCAGCGCTTCCACGGCCTTCGCGATCGCGTCTTTGGCTTCTACGGCCTCTTTCGCGCTTCGAATGATTTTTTCGTAGTCCGTGATCGGCATCTGCACCGCGACGGCGTTTCCGTTGCCATCGTAGAAGATTTGAACATTATCGTTATCCATGACTTTTCTCCTTGGTTTTTTAACCGTTTTTTTCTTTTTTTACTTCAGTTTATTCAACAGATCGAGGTGACCCCCGAGCCAATCATCGCTCTTCTCTTTCGGCGCGGGCTCGGGCGTAGGCTCGGGCTTGGCTTCGGCGACGACGGGTTCGGGCTCGGGCGCGGCGACGACGGGTTTCGGAGCGGGCTCGGGCTCGGCGACGACGACTTCCGGTTCCTTGACCATGACGCCTCCATCGGAGTCCTCGTCCATGGAACGCGAAGCGTATCGGCTCGTGTCGAACGTGGGCGCTTCAAACGCTTCCGCCTTCGCGGGTTCGGATTCGATGTTCGCCATGATGTCGAGAATGTTGGGTTCTTCCACGGTTTCCGCGACTTCCTCGCCTTTGTCGATCTCGAGCGGGAAGAACTCTTCTTCCTTTTTCGGCTCGATCTTCGGCGCTTTCGCGACCGGGGCGGGTTTGGCCTTCGCGGCCGGCGCGAGCGGCTTGACCACCTCGACCTTTTTGACGGGCTTGGCCACGGACTCTTTCTTGGCGACGACGGCGTCTTCGGGCATTTTGATGACCAGCTTATCGGACGAGATGGCCTCCACCTTCTCCATGCTGGAGGCCGCGGCGAACGCGTCGGCTTCGGCGAGCACCTCGCTCGGCTTTTTGCCAACGCCATAGCGATTGAGCACCGACCAAAGCAGCCCAACGATCACGCCCGCCAGAACGAACGGGAACACCACGGCGTTCAACATCACGCTTCCGCCGGCGTTGGTGATCTGGCTGTTGAGCACCGCGTCGATGACGAGCAGGCCAACGATGATGAAAATGAACGGAACTTGAGCTTTGTCGAAGAACGCCAGGCGCACCTTCGTGGTCGCGTTGCCGATCGCGAGCGCGCCGAACGCGCCGTAGGTGGCGCCCGCGGTGGTGACTTCCGCGACGCTGACGCCGCTCATGCCACGCACGCCCTGAAAAGCGAGGAAGCCGCCCGCCACGTAGGATATGGATACCACGAGGGGGTGCAAACCAAGCATGCCGACCGCCCATAGGATGGACGCGATGTTGAGCGCCACGAACGCGCCCCACATCAGCATGTTGTTGATCGGCGCGATCGCGCCTTTGCCCGCCGCCATGAACACTCCCACGTTCACCGCCACAAGCACCACGGCCGCGGCCGCGCTCATAATCATGTTTTTTTGTTTATTCATTTGATGTCTCCCCATTCTGTCCTAGCTCGCGGTCAGGCCGACTTCTTCGAAAGCCTTTACCAATACAGCGAGCATGGTGTTGTTCAAGTCGTCGATCTGGACGCAGACCAGGTTTCGGCGGCTGGAAAGCAGGCGCGGCACCTCGCAGAAGTCGAGCGACTTCAGCTCATCCGTGTAGCGCGGATTGATGGCGACGCGCAGGTTGCCTTCGAAAACATCGATGAACGCGAACTCTTCCCATTCATCATAATTCCAAAGGCTGCAGAATCCATCCTTCATCGTGACGCGAACGGTTCCGCCGCACGTGTCGTTCAGACAGGTGTAATACTGCTTGAAAACGCTGAAGAGACGTCCGGATTCATCCTGTTTATTGAAATGAATGGAGATGTCTTTCTTGATGGGCGGCACGTCGACGCCCTCGGTCATGGCCCGCGCCGCGGCGGGCGTCTTTTTCGCCGGGGCGATGGGTTCGACCGGTTTTTCCTTTTTGACGGGCTTGGCGGCGGCGAATTCGATCGAAACCTTGGGTTCCTCTGGCGCCGCTTTAGGAGCCGGCGCGGGTTTCGGCGCGGGGGCCGTCGCTTTCGCCTTTTCTATTTTTTGAGCGATCGCGTCAACCGACGACTTCCCTCCCAGGAAACCGCTAAGGTCCGCGACAACCGACGCCTTCACTTGACGCATGTGCTCGACCTGATTGACCTTTTCCATGAGAAGCGTGTAGTCCTCGTAGGGAATCTGCATCTGGCCGCTATCTTTAGATATTAGATATTTATTCATGTTACTCATCCTATCCCTAACCTTCTTTTTACATGTGATGAAGCTGGCAGAGATTAAAGCATGTCGCGTGCCACATTTTCGACCAACCCCAAATTCCCTTATAAATTTCACGGAATTTGATTCACGGACGGATCGGCACGCATCCTGCTTCAAATGCGTCCGTTAATGTTAGGGAAAAGGAGAACCAACCAATGAGAATGAAAAGCCATATAATAAGGGGTATCGCGATCACGCTGGCGCTGGGAGGCGCCGGGGCGAACGCGCAGACGGGGGTTAATACTTGGAGAGGCGACGCCTCCGGGGACGACTGGAACAACCAGTACAAGTGGAAACTCAACCACGCGCCTTCCGGCGACGAAGCGGCCCATTTCCGCGGTTCCGCCAGCGTCATTCAGGTCAACAGCACGATTCAGCTGAACAACGGCATGCACCTCTATGGCGAGGAACTCTCGCTTCAGGGGAATGGCAACATCAACTTGTGGAATCCGGTTCCCCATCAACGCACGGTTAATATTCCCGCGTCGGCGACCGGTTTCGCGAATATGACGCTGAACGACAACATTTCACTCAACGGCCGCGTCGCCCTCTCCGCGAAAAACTTCGGCACGTCGGCCTCGAAGGGATCGATCACCCTGAAAGACCGCGCCAACGTGACCGGCTCGCTGAGCATCGGCAATCAGGGTTCCGGCACCGGGCAGGTTTACGTGAAAGACAGCTCCACCTACCGCGTCACCGGTCTGGAACTCCAGACCAAAGCCGCGAGCGGCGGATCCGCCGAAATACATATTCAGGGCGGCACGGTGCGTCTCGAAACGAAAGAAAACCCCTTCAACGTTTTCCTCGAGGATGCCAGCCGCAAGCTGATCATCGGCGACGGCGGAACGCTGCGCGTCGAATACAGCATGCCGATTTCGCGCAAGAAAGACGCGCTGAAACAACTGATCCTCAAGGATCGCGTCGTGGCCGCGCCCGGTTGCCGCCTCACCACCCCGATCATCCAGGACAAAATGGTGATCGTCCGCGCCGAGGACGAGCGCAATAGTTCGAGCATCGAGACCAAGGAACAATTGATCGCCGCGATCGACAGCGTCGCGGCGGGTTCGTCCGCGAGCGCGGCGCTCAACTCGCAGCCGAAACAGCTGGAATCGCTCTTGAAAAACATGCGCGGAACAAGCTCCGCCCCCGCGGCCCCCGGCGTCGCGACCGCTCCCGTGCCGAACGCGCCGGTGGCGGCGCCCGTTCCGACGCCGGCCGAAGGCCAGAAAATCGTGAGCTACGTCGCCTTTCTTGGCGCCGCGATGCTCATGCTTCGACGCGCCAAGAAGGAAGACGAGTCCGAAGAGAAATAAGTCCCCGAAACATGGAACGCTCCCCCAGTCGGGAGCAAACGAAACGGCGCGCCCCCAAACGGCGCGCCGTTCTTTTATTCGGCGCGGCGCGGGCAAACATCCCCGCGCCCCGCCCGCGCGGAGATTCGTCGGCTCCATTGGCATGTAACATGCTTTTAATCGTTCGATTACATGTCCAAACAAGGCGGGAAAAATGAAACATTATCGCGTACATCTTTTGCTCACCGGCGCTCTATTCGGGTTGGCCTCAAACAGCTCCGCGGCGACGGGGCTCGCGGCCATCGTTCCGGTGGAAATGAGCATGACGGCCTATCTCATCATCGGCGCCCTGCTGATCACGTCCATCATGATGTTCTTCCTTTTTCAGCGGCGCTTCCATGTCACCGCCAAGGAGCTGAGCGATATCTCCGCCGAGCTCGGAACCACCCGTCAGCGTCTGGTTGAAACAAGCCACCAGCTGGAAATCACCAAGGGCGAGCACAAAGCCACCACCGAGCGCTATTCCAACATCCTGTTCGAGGCCAACGTGGGCGTGTTCCAAATGGATCTCGCGGGCAAATGCACCTTCGTGAACACCGCCCTGCAGGAAATGTCCGGCCTCTATCCCAAAAAGGCGCTGAAGGAAGGGATCGAAATCGCGATCCATCCGGAAGACCGCGAGGACTTCGTCAAAGCGTGGGACGAGTTCGTCGAAACCAAAGCGGCGTTTAATCACTCTTTCCGCTTCTCGCTTTCCAAAGGCAAGGAAGTGCGTGTCACTTGCCGCGCCAATAAAGTAATCAACGCCAAGAAGGACGTGGAAAGCTACATCGGGTGGGTTTCCGACGTCACCGCGTTCCACGAACAACAGCTGGTTCATCAGGCGGAAACCGCCCGTTTCGAGCACTTTGTTTCCGAGACCATCGAAGGCTTCTACAGGCTCGAGCCCAAGGCCCCCGTCGCGATGGAGTCGGATTCGGGGAAAGTCGCCGAGACCATCATGAACGAGATGACGCTCGCCGACTGCAACGACACCTTCGCGGCCATGTATGGAGCGAAACCATCGGAACTGATCGGCAAGGCGATCAACGAGCTTAAAAACGGGTGCGGCCCCTTCCGAAGCAACGAAACCATTCAGTCGTTCGTCGACGCCGGGTATAAATCGATCGACCTCGAATCCGTCCGGCAGGACCCGAGCGGCAACCGCTTGAACCTGACGAACAACGTCGTCGGCATCGTCGAAGACGACAAACTGGTCGGCGTCTGGGGAACCCAGCGCAACATCAGCCAGCAGAAACGCGAGAAGGCCGAGCTGACGAGCCAGGCCGATTTCATGAAGCGCGTTCTCAACTCCCTGCCGGCCGACGTGCACGTGAAGGACACCCGCTGCCGCTATCTCTACGCGAGCAAAAAACTGGCCGACCGCACCGGTATTCCGCAGCAGGAGTGGATCGGAAAAACCATTTTCGAAGTCATGCCCGCCACGCCGCGCGAGCACGATCAGAACGCCATCGACACCATGAAATCCGGCAAATCACACCGCTCCGAACGCACCTTCGAGGCGCGCGGCAAAAGCGGCTGGATGGAAACCATTCAGACTCCGCTCGTTTCCGAGGAGGAGTTGGTCGAAGGCGTCATCGCGCTTTCGTTCGATATCTCCGACCGCAAGAAGAAGGAAGAGGAAACGCGCCACTACCGCGGCGAACTCGAAAAGCAGCTCAAACACACCAAGGGCGAGCTGGCGCAATCGCGCGTCGATTACGGAAGAACCGCCACCACCCTCTCCGAAACCATTCAGAAAATGAAGGTGATCGAGGCCGAACGCGCCAACCGCGAACACGAGTTCCAAGAGCACCTGAACGAACGCAAGCGCGCCGAGGAAACCCTGCGCCGCGGCGAACAGAGCCTGCTCGCCCATCAGGAACAACTCCAACGGCAGTTGGCCGATCGCCTGAGGGAACTCGACGCGGAAACCGATAAACGCAGGAAGTGGGAAGAACTCATCGCCATCAAGGAAGACGAGCTGCGCAAGCTCGAGGAGCACACCGCCGCGCTCAACGCCCACTACGAGCGCGAAATCAGCCGCCGCGAACAAGCCGAAACCAGTCTCGAGACCGGGCAGCGCTCGCTCGAGAAAGCGCGCCGCGAACTCAACGAGCTCTCCTCCACCAGCGAGCGGGAAATCGAACGGCTGAAAACCGAACACAAGCAACTCTTCGACGCCGAACAGGACGGCCGCGACAAAGCCGAGAAACAACTCGAACGCGTCCGCGCCTTCTACGAGGACGCCCAGAAAAAGATCACGAGCATGACCGAAAAGCACGCCCAAGAGCTTGAGAAGGCCATCTCCGAACGCGAGGCCTCCGCCGCGCATCTGGCGAACAGCGTGGTTGAACTCGAAAAACTCACCGCCAACCGCGACGAGGAAATCGGCAAGCTGAAAACCGAGCATGAATCGGCGTTCAACGCCGAACGGCAGACCCGCGCCAAAGCCGAGAAGAACCTGAAACGCACCGCGGAATTCCTCGACGCCGCGCGGGAGCAGATCAAGCGCATGACCGATCAGCACGCCGACGAGCTCGAGAACGAAGTCGCCGAGCGCAAGGCCGCCGCCGAAAAACTGATCCAAAGCATGGAAGAACTCGACGAACTCCGCCAGCGATTCTCGCAGCGCCTCGACGAAGAGACCAAAACCATCAAGCAGGAGCTCGCGAAGAAACAGATCCGCGAGAAAGCGCTGCGCCAGCACGAGAAGGATCTCGAGAAACGCATTCAGGAACTCGAATCCACCTTGCAAATGAAAGCCCAGGAATACGCGGAGCAACTACAGGCCCGCGAAGGCGCCGAAGTCGAGAAGCAGCAGATCGAGGAACGACTCGAGCAGTTGACCGAGCGGCAACAGGAACTGGTCGACCGCGAAACGCAACGTCTGCACCTGAACATCGCGGAGATCCGCTTGGCCGAGGTCAAACTTCGCAAGTTCGCCGGCGATCTCGAGCAAAACAACGAACAGCTCCAGGAAACGCTTAAAGCGCGCGACGCGGAACTGGAGCGGACCCGCCAGGAAATGAGCCGAACCGAAGCCGCCCTCGCGGAAATTCAGGCCGAGCTCAAGCAGCTCGCGGGCGATCAGGACCGCCTGCTCGCGAAGGAGACCGGCCAACTTAAACATCAACTCGCCGCCCTTGAAAAGGCGGGCCAGGATTTGAACCACAAGCTTGAGGATGTGCGCGACGAGAAGAAATCCGTCGAGCGGACGTTGGAAGCCCGCGAGATCGAGCTTCAGCAATCCCGTCAGGAAATCAAGTCGAAGCAGACCGCCCTTTCGGAAGCGGAAGCGAACCTCCTGAAACTCTCCTCCGACCGCGACGAAGTCATCGAGCGGGCGACCAAACAGCTCACGCTGCAATTGGAAGCGACGCGCAAGGCCGGCGAGGATCTCAACGCGAAAATCGAGGATCTCAAGTCCGAGAAGCAGGTCGTCGCGTCCAGACTGGAGGAACGCGACGCCGACCTGACCCAAACGGCGCGGGAATACCGGGAGGTCGTCGACGCCTACAAGGAATCGCAAACCAAACTCAAAGAACTTTCGGAGAGTCAGGAAGCCCTGGTCGCCCGGGCGACCGGCGAGCTGAACGCGGAACTGCGCAAGCACCAGCACGCGGAAAAAGTCCTCAAGGAAAAGGAAGCCGAACTGACCGACCGCGTCGTTAGCCAACGCGAGGAGCTCAACAAACTCAACGACGCGCTCAAGGCCGCGGCCGATCAACGCGCCCAAACCGAGCGTCAACTGGGCGAGACCCAGCTCGCGTTCGAGGCGAGTCAAGACAACGCCGACGCGCTCATCCTCCAGCAAACTCAAGACCTCAAAGCCGAGATCGAGCAGTTCAAGCTCAACGAGGAATCGCTCAAGCAACAACTGATCGCGGCGGAGCAATCGGTCGTGCGCCGCGACGAGGCGCTCGCCGACCTGAAGGAAGAACAGGCGAAAACCACCGAACGGCTAGAGGAGCTCGAAACGAAGCTCGCGGGCATCAAGGAAGAGCATCAGCTCGAAGTCAAGAAATCGCTCGCCGAGGTCAAGGAAGTCTTCAAGGCCAACAGCGCGTTGGTCGACGAGCTCGACGAAGCCGTGCGCGCCTCCCTCAATCCGGTGGTGAAAAGCGCGGTCATCATGGAACAGGCCGAAAATTTGACCGCCGAGCAGAAAAAGGAACTCGCGAAGACCAACCTCCATTGCCGCACGCTCATCGACACCATGAATTACCGCGCCGAACTGACGCATGTCGCGGACGGATCGGACGAGGTGGAACCCGACGAGTGCGACCTGCACATGCTCATCACCGACATCGACCATCAGTTCTGCCATCGCGCCGAAACGAAGAAACTCTTCTTCGCGGTGAGCTTCGCGCAGTATCAGGCGGGCGGCAACGTGCCGAAGTGGGTCGATACCGACGAAGGCAAGCTGCGCAAAGTCCTCTCGATTCTCCTCGGCTACGCGATCGACCGCGTCGAGAAAGGGCGCGTCGGTCTTCACGCCACGCGCCTGAACGCGGAGAATGGAATCATGGACATCGCGTTCGAGCTCACCTACACCCCCGCGGAATCGAACGACAAACTGCTTACGGGCGTTTTCGCGTCCGGCGAGGAGAGCGGAATCGACATGAAGTACGGTCTGACCCTCGCGCGGCAGTACGTCTCGATGATGGGCGGCGAAACGAGTCTGGAACGCCGCGACGCGGGCGTCACCGCGCTCACGATCACGCTACCGTTCAAACGCGGCGCGTCGGCGATCATCATGCCCGAAAGCGATTCGGACGAGGAAAAGCGGATGGGCGCGGCGTAATCCGCTCCGATTCCTTGACAGCCTTGGAGCGCCCACCTACCGTGGGCGCATGAAACCCCTCCTCGCTCTCGTTGTTTTTTGTCTCGCCGCGCTCTCCACTCCGGCGCGGGATTTTCCGGAAACCTGGGCCTATCTGATGAAAGGCGAGGAGCGCTATTTCCCCGCGGTCTCGCCCATCACGGACGTCGGTTGCTTCAGCGCGGCGGTCGATGGCGACGGCCGTCTATCCGGCGGGCACCTGAAGCCCCCCGCCCTTTCCGGCGCGGGCGCGGACACGCGCTATCACCTCGTGATCACGATTCCGTGGAGCACCACCCTCGCCCATATCTATCTCAATCCGGAGCTCCCGTTCCGCCAACGGATCATCGATGGAATCGTGGCGCGCTGCGGACCGTTCGACGGCGTTCAGATCGACATCGAAAGCGTGAGTTCGAAGGATAAAGCCGCGTTCTTGAAATTCCTCGTCGCCGTGAAAAAAGCGCTGCCGGACGACAAAATCTTCAGCGTCGCCGTCATGGCGCGGTGGGCGGCGCATAAACAGAAAAATCCTTCGGACGCGTTCGACTACGCGTTCATTGGAAAGGTCGCCGACCGGGTGATCATCATGGCCTACGACGAGCACTACCGCGGCGGGGCGGCCGGCCCCGTCGCGTCCCTGCCCTGGTGCCGCTCCATCTTCGACCACGCGCTCCAAACCATCCCCGCGGAAAAGATCGTCATGGGCGTTCCGCTCTACGGCCGCGCCTGGCAAAAGGAAGCCATCGCGAAATCCTTCCGCAACCCGGAAGTTTGGACGGATCTGCGGATCAACCGCGCCGAACTCGCGAGCACGCCCGAGGAAGGCGGAAGCTATTCCTACACCACCAACGTCACCATCAACGTCCATTTCGAGTCGATGCCCTCGCTCAACGCCAAGCTGGACCTGTACGCCACGCAACCCGTCGCGGGCGTCGCCTTCTGGCGAATCAGTCAAGAGCCCCGCGGATTCTGGGAACAACTGGCCGACTAATCCGCCGCGACGTAAAACGCGCTCGCGCGCCAACGCTTCGAGAACAACAGATGAACCCAGACCAACCCATCGTGAACGCCTCGTTTCCCCAGGCGATTCTGCATGTGGACGGCGACGCGTTTTTCACCTCGGTCGAACAGGCGACGCACCCCCATTTGAAAGGCCGGCCCGTGGTGAGCGGCAAGGAACGCGGCATCATCGCCTGCGCGAGCTACGAGGCCAAAGCGCTCGGCATCAAACGCGGCGTGGGCCTGTGGGAAGCGCGGCGGATCTGCCCCGACCTCGTCGTGCTGCCGAGCGATTACGAGAGCTACAGCATCTACTCCAAGCGCGTGTTCGAGATCATGCGGCGCTTCACGCCCGCCGTGGAGGAATATTCGATCGACGAGGGTTTCGCGGACCTCACCGGCCTGCGGCGTCTTCATCGTATGTCCTACCCCGACATCGCGAAGAAGATTCAGGAAACCATTCACAAGGAGCTCGATCTAACCGTTTCCGTTGGCCTGAGCCTCTCGAAAGGCCTTTGCAAAATCGCGTCGGACTACCGCAAACCGAACGGCGTCACCGTGGTGCGCGGGCGGCATATCCACCTTTTCCTCCAACGGATCAAACTCGAGGAGGTTTGGGGATTCGGCCCCAACACCGTCCAGCTGCTCGGCAAGCACGGACTTCGAACCGCGTATGATTTCGTCCAACGCCCCGAGAAATGGGCCCAAAAGTTGTTGGGCAAACCCGGGCTGGAAATCTGGCACGAACTACGCGGCGTCAACCTGCTGCCGGTCACGCCCAACCCCAAGCCCGCTAACGTGAGCCTTGGAAAAGGGAAAACCTTCAGCGCCCCCTCGGCCGACAAGGATTTCGTTTACGCCAAACTCGTCCGCAACGTCGAATCGGCCTTCATCCGGTTGCGGCGCCACAAACAGCGGACGCAAGAGGTTCACGTCTCGTTGCGACTCAAGAACTACCAGCAGTTCGGCCTCGGCGCGCGGCTCAACCGCGCCACCGATTCCACGCCGGAGGTCCTGCCGATGATCCGCGCGCTGTTCGAGCAACTGTACCGGCCCGGCCTCGAATACCGCGCCACGCAGATCCTGCTCACCCGCCTCGAGTCCGCGACGGACAGCCAGCTCGACCTGTTCGAGGACCGCCTGAAAATCGAGAAACTCGAACGGCTGTCCAAAACCATCGACGAAATCAACGCCCGTTTCGGCAAGCACAAGGTGCACGCGGGAACCGCGTTGAAAATCCGAGCGGGCGCGAAAAACGACCGCTCGGAACCGCCCTGGCGTAAATTGAATCTGCTACCCGGCGAAACCGACCGACAGCGACTTTACCTGCCGCGCCTGAACATCAAAATTTAACCGTCGCGCCCCGCGGCGCGCATTCTCGAGGCCTTCCGCTTTACATTTAAAACATTATCATATTTATTCCATTTCCAACGAACGCACGCGAAAATTCGAGGAACTTTTTATGAGCTACGACAAAATTAAAATCCCCGCGGCCGGCGAAAAAATCACCCTGCTCGAGTATGGCCATCTAAACGTTCCCGACAACCCCGTCATCCCGTTCATCGAAGGCGACGGCGTGGGCCCGGAAATCACCGAGGCGATGCTCAAAATCGTCGACGCGGCGGTTGAAAAAGCGTATGGCGGCGCGCGTAAAATCCACTGGATGGAGGTTTACGCGGGCGAGAAAGCCAACGCGGTTTACGGCGAGGACACTTGGCTCCCCGCCGAGACGCTCACCGCGATCGACGAATTCCGCGTCGCGATCAAAGGCCCGCTCACCACGCCGGTCGGCGGCGGACGCCGCAGCCTCAACGTGACGTTGCGCCAAGAACTCGACCTCTACGTCTGCCAACGCCCGGTCAAATGGTTCCATGGCGTGCCCTCCCCGGTTCACAACCCCGACCGCGTCGACATGGTCGTTTTCCGCGAGAACTCGGAAGACATCTACGCCGGCATCGAATGGGCCGAGGGATCGCCCGAAGTCGAGAAGGTCATCAATTTCCTGCAAAACGAAATGGGCGTCACCAACATCCGCTTCCCGAAAGATTCCGGCATCGGCGTGAAACCCGTCTCCAAAAGCGGCTCGCGGCGCCTGATCCGCGCCGCGATCGAATACGCCATCCACAACAACCGCGAGTCCGTGACGATCGTCCACAAGGGCAACATCATGAAGTTCACCGAAGGCGCGTTCCTTCAGTGGGGCCTGGAACTGGCCGCGGAGGAATTCGGCGCGCTCTACCACGGCACCGAGAAGGATTACATCATCAAGAACCCGCGCACCGGCGCCGAGATCGTGGTGAAAGACTGCATCTGCGACGCCTTCCTGCAGAACATTCTGCTCAAACCGCAGGATTACGACGTGATCGCGACGCTCAACCTCAACGGCGACTACGCCTCCGACGCGCTCGCGGCCTGCGTGGGCGGCATTGGAATCTCTCCCGGCGCCAACATCAACTACCAGGATGGCAAAGCCGTGTTCGAGGCGACCCATGGCACCGCGCCCGACATCGCCGGCGAGAACAAGGTCAACCCCTGCTCGTTGGTGCTCTCCGGCGAAATGCTGCTGCGTTACCTCCCTTGGAGCGAAGCCGCGGATCTCGTGCTCGCGGGCGTGGACAAAACCATTCAGAACAAGACCGTGACGGGCGACTTCGCGCATATGATGGACGATGCCACCTGGCTCACCTGCTCGGAATTCGCCGACGCCGTCGTCGCGAACATGTAACCGTTCGCCCCGGCGAATGAAAAAGGCGCGAACCCGATGGGGTCGCGCCTTTTCTTATACCAATCTAAAAAATATTTAGGTATTGATGGGACTAAACCACATAATTGGAAATGGATAATGACCAATTTTTCACATAGATCACAAAAGAATAGTAATGGTCCTATTTTGTGATTCCTGAGTATTTTGTGGTTTCCATTAAGTTTAGTCTGAGAAGTTTTAGCAACTGGTATTATTCCCAACAGGAAGTCCCTTAGGCCTGTTTTTCGAGCACCGCCAGCGCCCAGTCGGTTACGGCCTGAAGGTCCGCCGCGTCCGGATGCGTTTCGGCGTCCTTCCAAAGCTGGCGACGCGACTCGGTCGGCGCGTTGTCGGCGTCCGCGGGCAGCTGTTCCATCCACCCGATCATGTCCGGATCAATGGCGCCCTGGCAGATGAAGCGGTCGACCACGTTTCCGTCCGGGATCTCGTTCGCCGCGGCCGTCAAGCTGTCGGCGGCGTGTTGGGAATCGGGATAGGCGCCGAGCGTGGCGAACAGCGCGACCGGCTTGCCGCCGAGCTTCTTCAGGAAGGCGACCGTGTCTGTGTTGGCGTTTTCGGCCTCGACCCAGAACCCCGCGAAAATCAGGTCGTAGTGGGCCGGATTCGGCGCGTTCGCGACCGGGCACAGGTCGGCGTTGGGCAACGCGAGATGCAGGGCCTCGGCCAATTGTCGGGTGTTGCCGGTTTTGCTGGAATAGGCGATTAGAACTTTCATTGAAATACCTCGTTTCGTTTGATTGCCGTCTTTCCTACCCCAAAATCAAAACCCCTGTAAATTCCAGATCGTGAAAATCAGCCGATCGCTTCTTTTTGTTTCACGATCAGCTCGCCGATCCCCTTTTCGGCCAAGGCCATCATTTCCATGAGCTCGTCCTTGCTGAACGGCGCGCCTTCGGCGGTGCCTTGCACTTCGATGATTTTACCGGACTCGGTCATGACGAAGTTGGCGTCGACCTCCGCGGCGGAGTCCTCGATGTAGCAGAGGTCCAGAATCGGCGTTTCCTTGTTGATGCCGCAACTGATCGCGGCGAGGCCTTCGATGACGGGATCCTGCTTCAGCTTGCCTTCTTCCATCAGACGCTTGATCGCCAGTTTCAGCGCGACGTACGCGCCGGTGATGGACGCGGTGCGGGTTCCGCCATCGGCCTGAATCACGTCGCAGTCGAGATAGATCTGCCGACGGCCGAGCTTCTTGAGATCAACCACGGCGCGCAGCGACCGCCCGATCAGCCGTTGAATTTCCATGGTGCGGCCGCCGACCTTGCCTTTGGAGGATTCGCGTTGCACGCGGGCCTGCGTCGCGGCCGGAAGCATGCTGTATTCCGCGGTCACCCAACCGCCGGGCACGTTCTGATAGCGCATCCAACCCGGCACGCTTTCGTCCACGCTCGCGTTGCAGATCACCCGCGTGTTGCCCATTTCCACCAGCACCGAACCCTTGGCCGACGTGATGAAATCCTTGGTGAACTTGACCGGACGCAGCTCGTCGGCCGAGCGGCCATCAATGCGTTTTCCGGAATTTTCGACCGCGGCATCCAAATCGATGCCCCCGCTGAGATTAATTTCTTTTTTCATAGTCCGCGGAGGATCGCGAAGAATTTCGCGCAATGCAACGGGAAATGGAGCCGGAGGGCCGTGGGCGCCCGTTTCAAACGGATCGAGCCGGAGGTTCGCGCGCGAATGAGTGGTTGGTTTCCCCTCTGTTTTTCCCGCTCAATAGGATTTGACAAGCGGCGATATGTTGGTAGTTTAGCCTGCTTTTCGGAACAAAAGGAATTCGACCCATGAAACGTACGTACAACCCATCGAAGATCAAGCGGGCCCGCAAGTGTGGTTTTCGCAAACGCATGTCCACCGCGGATGGCCGCGCCATTCTGAAGCGCCGCCGCCAAAAGGGCCGCAAGCGCCTGACCGCGGTTTAACAAGGAATCCATATGCCGAAGCCCCAACAGAGGGAGTCGGACGGTTCAATCGACTCAAGCCCGCCCACCAGCGGGCTTGATCGTTGTTTATCGAAACCACAGCGCCTCACCCAGTCCTCCCGGTTCTCGGAAACGTTTTCCCAGAATCGGAAATGGGTCGGGCGCTTCATGGTTTTATGGCTCCGCGCCGGCGAGGACGCGCGCCTCCG
>JARFRL010000473.1 GCA_029287275.1 Pontiella desulfatans | reverse complement strand
CCTCGGCGCTGGCCTCGCTTGAGACCGCGCGGGTGGAGGCCGGCCGGCAGCAGCGCTATCTGGCGGTATACAGCAAACCGGCGTTGCCGGAGTTTCCGCTCTATCCGCGCAAGGTGCTTTATCCCTTTATCCTGATAATTGTTTCATCCGGTTTGTGGGGTATCGGCGCGTTGATGGTCTACGCGGTGCGGGACCATATATCGTAAGGATTAGGTGGAATGAGAAAGCTTCTGGCATTACAAGCGCGGGTGATTGGGGCCTTGGTGATGCGCGAAACCCGCGCGACCTTTGGGACCTCTCAGATCGGCTATCTCTGGGCCATTGTGACTCCGGCCGCCGGAGTCGCCGTGCTGGTGTCGGTGTTCGTCGCGGCGGGGCGGCTTCCGCCGTTTGGCTCCAGTTTAGCGTTGTTCTTCGCGACCGGGTTGCTGACCCTCGAACTATTCACGAAGCTTTCGACTTCGCTGATGAATACGTTCACGGCCAACAAGGCCTTGCTGACTTATCCGTTGATCAAGGAAACGGACACCTTGTTCGCTCGCTTCATTCTGATCGTCACCACCTATCTGGTGATCATGTTGATCTTTTATTCCGGGTTGATTTTAATGGGACTAGCCAGTCTCCCGCGCTTTCCTGATCAGTTGTTGTACGCTTTTTCCGCGACGGCGCTGTTGGGCTTTGGCTTTGGCGCCTTGAACGCGGTTCTTCTTGCCCGATGGGAGTCATGGGGGTTGATATATGGAATTCTCACACGACCGCTCTTTATCATTTCAGGCGTCTTTTTCATTCCGAGCAAGCTGCCTACCCCGGCGCTGGACGTGTTGAAATGGAATCCCGTGCTACACGCGGTTGAATGGATGCGGTCAGGTTATTATTCCAACTACGACAGCATGGTTTTGGATAAAGGTTATATGGTGTTTTTGGCAAGCCTGCTGATTCTACTGGGGCTCGCGGGTGAACGGTTCACTCGAAAAAAGAGATCGGGCCAATGATCGAACTGGTGAATGTTTCAAAAACGTACGCGCTCAAGGGCGTGCGCAAGGTGATTTTCAACAACCTTAGCTTCCGTTTTCAGACCGGCAGAAATATGGCCATTATGGGAGCGAATGGCGTGGGAAAATCAACGTTGATGCGGCTGATTTCCGGCTCGGAGCAACCGGATAGCGGCCGCGTCTATCGCAACGTGCGGGTTTCCTGGCCGCTGGGATTCTCGGGCGGATTCAATGGCTCCATGACCGGGCTCGAGAACGTGCGGTTCGTGTCGCGGATTTATGGGGAGGACACCGAGCGGGTCATCGAATACGTCGAGGAATTCTCCGAGCTGGGAAAGTCGATGCGTCTGCCGATC
>JARFRL010000410.1 GCA_029287275.1 Pontiella desulfatans | reverse complement strand
GATGACCTTGCTGACGATCAGCCCTTTGATCTTTCCGTCTTCAACGACGATTTCGCGCGGACCCCATCCATCGTTGATGACCACGCCTTCGCGGCGACCGCCCTCGCGTTCATCGACGGAGCCGGTCATTTCGTTGAGATGTTCGCGCTCGAGACAGGCCAGCTGCACCTCCGGCGAACCACAACGCAGCGCGGAGCGCGCGACGTCGAACGCGACGTCGCCGCCGCCAATCACGATCGCGCGCCGCGTGGAAAGGTCCCACTTCTCGCGCATGTTGAAATCGAATAAAAACGCCAGGCCGATGTGCGCCTCTTCGTGCTCCGCGTTCGGTAGCGGGATCTTCTTGCCTTTGGCGAGTCCAACGCCGACGAACACCGCGTCGTGTTTCGCTTCGAGTTCCGCGAGGGTGACGTCTTTACCGACGTCTACGCCGTTCTTGACTTCGATGTTGTCGAACAATTCGATGGAGGCGAGCTCGTCCGCGACGACCTTGCGCGACAGCCGGTTGATCGGCACGCCCTGCACCAACTGTCCGCCGGATTTTTCCCAGCGCTCGTAGACGGTGACTTGGTAGCCCAGTCGAGCGAGATCGTGCGCGCACGTGTAGCCCGCGCAACCGCCGCCGATGACGCCGACGGATCGGCCGTTCAACTCGGGCTCCACGGAACCCGGAGCGATGGAATAGGTCAGCGGCGTTTGCAGATCGCCGGTTTCCGGCCCGCGCTTGTCGGTCAAATAGCCTTTGATGTTGCGGATGACGACGGCCTCGTCGACATCCGAACGGCGGCACCCTTTTTCGCACGGCGCGCCGCAAACTTTTCCGCAAATGGACGCGAACGGATTGGTCGCGCGGGAAATGGCGTACGCTTCCTCATACTTTCCGGCCACCGTCGCCATCAGATAACCGCGCGCGTCGGTCTTTACCGGACACGAATTGCGGCAGGCCACCTCGGCTTCGTAGTAGTCGTCGGTGGGTAGCTCTACTTTGATTTTATCAAGCGCCATGGCATGGACTCCCGCTGAATAAACCCATGTTATAAAACATGCGCTGTTTAATCACGTCTTTAGTGTTTAAGATTTATCTCACCACATGGATCGGGTTGCAATCCCAAATTGGTATTTAAATACCGATTTAGTCATGTTTCGCTTTTTTCAGGCGTCGGGGCCCCGTTTCGCGCGACCAAAACCGCGGTCGCGGCGGAGCGGAAAAAAGCGGGCGAACCCGCTCTTACGCGGTAAATAAAGATGAAACAATTCTCGCTATTCCCAATCGCCACCTCTAGCATTCGACTTCGGATTGACACCAATCCTATTAGTGGCAAATACGGGTGGCTGGTTCTTTAAAGGGGAATTGGTCGAAGAAGAAAGAATGGTCGGAAACGGCCCGTTTAGGAGTACAGCAAGTTATGTCAGACCAACTCGAATCCGGTACGGTTAAGTGGTTCAACGATGAAAAGGGCTATGGATTCATCGCCCGCGAATCAGGCGACGACGTGTTTGTTCACTTCACCGCCATCAACATGGAAGGCCGCCGCTCCCTGCAGGAAGGCCAAAGCGTGACGTTCGAAGTCGAGAGCGGACAAAAAGGGCCGCAGGCAAACAACGTTTCCGTGGCTGGTTAACCCGGCCGACTTCCCCATTGCTCGAGCAAACCGCCAAAGGTTGGAAACTTTGTTTTCCGACCTCTGGTTTTTTCGCGCCCCGACGATCTCCGCGCCGAAACAAGGCGGCTAATTTAGAACGGTGAGGTTGGCGGCGCTCCCCCTCCTCCACCACCAGAAGGCGGAGGGGGTGTCGATCCCCCGCCCGTTCCGCTGGTGGGCGCCGCGGCGTCGCCATCTCCGCCTCCGCCAGCCACCGCGGCGACCGCGACGCCGCCAACCACCACGGCCTCGCCCAAGAGAATACGACCGGTTCGTCCCGCGTCGTCGCTCCACGCCACCGGATTCAGCCAAGAGAGACTGCCACCGGTTTTAACGGGGTTTTTCCAACGGGTCGGCGAGAAGAGCGCGACGAAATCGCCTCCCGTGGTGAACTTAACGCCCACTTCGCCGTACGTCTCGCCCGACGCGGTGGTGTAGCCGGAAGAGACGAGTTCCGGTCCTCGCGGCCCCCCGGACGGATGGGTTGAAACGCAACCGGAAAGCAAAGAACCGGCCATGAATACGCTTATCAAGCTAATGGATTTCATTGATTTTCCTCCAATGGAAGCCGCACCGTACTCACCCGAATCCATAACGCAAACAGTTTCAACGCGCCATCGTGACACACCCGCGCGAAAACCCCGTAAACAGCCGGATTCCATGCTGATATAAAAAAAACGAGACCGACAAAAGGGGAATAGACACGACCAATTTCGCGCCTAAAAAACCGCGGGAACACGTTGTTCTCTCCCGGCCAGGCGTGGCGCGGTGGCTTGAATCGGGGGCTATGGCGAAGGCGTGGAGGGTAAAGAGCTAAGCGATAGCGTGTTCTTTCGAAACGCCAACTTCGATGGCGCCCGATGTTTGGGTCATGATCACATGATCGAGCTTCGCGTCGAATTCGGTGTCGGCGGTGTAGCGGGTAATCGTCACGTCAGCGTAACCGTCTTTCGAGAAACGCCATTTAACCGGCTCCCCGATGGGATAAAACAGCGTGGAGGGTTGACTAAAATTCGGTGAATTTTCGGCGTCGAGGCGGCTCCGTCCACAGGGTATCCAGTCGGAATGTCCCACTTTGTAACAGACGTCGACACCGTCCAGCGGAAGACCGCTTTGATCCACCACGCGGAACACGCCGCAACACTCTTTGTGCCCCGCGAGCATTGCCTCAACCCGCGTGATCACGTTTTTCATCACATCCAAAACCATAGCAACAACCTCGTTTTGCATATGAAACGTTTCTTCATTCCGTTTCTTACGCGCGCGAGTTGTTTTTAGGCGAAAAATTTCGCCTATTCATCGCCCGCTAAAGAATCGGGCGGTACGTTCCGGGTGGTCACTGGCCGGGTTGAGCGAGCCCTGAAACATGGAGCAGCTCCGGATGAGCGCCGACGGGAGCGACGCCATCGCCGGAGACCGCGGCCGCGTTGTCCTTTAATTCGCAATCGCGAACTTCGACGGGAATGGCGAGACTGAAGCTGGCGACC
>JARFRL010000375.1 GCA_029287275.1 Pontiella desulfatans | reverse complement strand
GCTCTACAAAGGCGGCGTGCACGTGTGCGGCCGCAAGTCGCCGTACTCGCTCTACAGCCCCGAACTCGTCAGCTTCGACGAGGCCGGCGGGTACGACCAGTCCGACGCGACCGGCTTCATCAAGCTCAACGCCCTGCGCCTGCGCGTGGGCGCCACGATGAAGGCCAAACAGAACGGATAGTCGGCGCTTCCAAACACGTGAAAGGGTTTTTCCTGTGTTCGGAAAAACCCTTTTTTGTGCCTTCCCGACGTTGGAAAAAAGCAGGGTTGGTGTATAGTCCCGCGATTGATTTTAGGAGAAGAACATGACTGAAAAGAAGATTCCATTAAGCGTGGAGGAACTCGAGGCGCTCAGCGAGCGGTTCCCGACGCCGTTCCATATCTACGACGAAAAGGGCATCCGCGAGAACGCGCGGCGGCTGAAGGCGGCCTTCGCCTGGAGTCCGGGCTTCAAGGAATACTTCGCGGTCAAGGCCGCGCCGAACCCGTATCTGATGACGATTCTCAAGTCCGAGGGCTTCGGGGCCGACTGTTCTTCCATGGGCGAGCTGATTCTTTCCGAGAAAGTCGGCGTCACCGGCGAGGACGTCATCTTCACCTCCAACGACACGCCGGCCTATGAATACAAAAAGGCCGCGGAGCTGGGCGCGATCATCAATCTCGACGACATCACGCACATCGACTATCTGGAAGAGCATGTGGGTCTTCCGGAGCTGGTCTGCTGTCGCTACAACCCGGGCCCGCTGAAAGCCGGCAACGCGATCATCGGTCATCCGGAAGAGGCGAAATACGGCTTCACCCGCGAGCAGTTGTTCGAGGGCTATCGGATGCTGCGCGACAAAGGCGTCAAGCGCTTCGGCCTGCACACCATGGTCGCGTCGAACGAGCTGGAAGTGAGCTATTTCATCGAGACCGCGCACATGCTGTTCGAGCTGGTCGGCGAGCTGACCGCGGAGCTGGGCATCGAGTTCGAGTTCGTGAACCTCGGCGGCGGCATCGGCATTCCCTATCGTCCGGAAGAATCGCCCGTGGATCTCGCGGCGTTGGGCGAAGGCGTCAAAAAACTCTACGACGAACTGATCGTCGGCAAGGGCCTCAAGGAACTGGACATTCGCCTGGAGTGCGGGCGTATGATCACCGGACCCTATGGCTATCTGGTCGGCCGCGTGCTGCACAAGAAGAACACCTACAAGCAATACGTCGGGCTCGACGCCAGCATGGCCAACCTGATGCGGCCCGGCATGTACGGCGCGTACCATCACATCACCGTCGCGGGCAAGGAAGACGCCCCCGCGAACGTCGTGTGCGACGTCACCGGTTCGCTGTGCGAGAACAACGACAAGTTCGCGATCGACCGCGCCATTCCCGAAACGGAGATCGGCGACCTCGTCGTGATTCACGACGCCGGCGCGCATGGCCATTCCATGGGGTTCAACTACAACGCCAAGCTGCGCTCCGCGGAGCTGCTGCTGCGCGAGGACGGCGAGGTGATTCAAATCCG
>JARFRL010000368.1 GCA_029287275.1 Pontiella desulfatans | reverse complement strand
ATGAAAGGTCAGGCGGGCAACGCGATGCAGAACATGAACCTCATGTTCGGATTCGATTCTGGCATGGCTCTTGCGTCTCCGGGTCAGTATCCCTAGACGGGACCTCTGACCATGAACGTATACATCAAAACCGTGATCGTTGTCTTCGCGACCGCTCTTTATCTGACGGCGCTCCGGTTGCTTGTGTACAGTGAACAACCCTACTACATCCTCGGAATCGGCGTCGTGGGACTCACCGCGTGGTTTCTCGGGATGGTTTCGGGGCTCGTCATGGCGCTGCTTCTGATCCCGATTACGAGCGTGGTCTACGGCGATTACGTCATCGCCCGCGACTTCATGAAACTCGCCAGTTCGCCCGCGTACATTTCGATGCAGGTCTTCGCGGCGGTCGGCATGGGATTTCTCCGTCAGGAAAAACGCCTGAACACGGTGAAGGAAGCGCAACTCGAGGAAGCCAACAATCAACTGCAAGCGGTATTGGCGCGGGTGCGCGAGCTCGGCGGCGTGCACAGCTTGTGCGGAACGTGCAAAAAGATCATGGACGATCAAGGCGAGTGGCAGAAGGTGGACGAGTTTCTGAAAAAAAACACCAAGATGGAGTTCAGCCACTGCATCTGCCCCGACTGCGCGGAAGACTTCAAGAAACAGGCCGGAAAACTCTAATCGACCAACTCGTGCCGCATGTTGTGGCCGAGATGACAGGTGATCTCGTACGGGATCGTTCCAGCGAGCCGCGCCAGATTCTCGACGCGATTCGGCGCTTGGGGGTCCGATGAAATCACCTCCACCTCGTCGCCGACCTTCACGTCTGGAATATCCGTGACGTCGACCGTCATCTGATCCATGGAAACGCGGCCGCGCACGGGCGCGTCCACCCCGTTGATCCGAACGACGGCCTTGTTGGAGAGATTGCGGAAATACCCGTCGCCATAGCCGATCGGCACCACGCCCACTCGGCTGTCACGGTCGTAGCGGTGCGTCAGTCCGTAGCCGCTTCTCGCGCCTTCGGGAACGTGTTTCACCGCGATCAACTTGGCCTTGACCGACATGCACGGCTTCAGCCCCAGACTAGTTCTGAGTTGATCGGAAGGATGGCAGCCGTAGACCGCGATGCCCGGCCGCACCATATCGAAATGTGTTTCGGGAAAGTCGATCGTCGCGGCCGAGTTCGCGGCGTGTCGGGTGATGCCTCCCGCCGCGGGAAGAATGGATTTGAAAAGCTCCAGCTGCTGAAAGGTCGCGGAGCGATCCTTTTCGTCGGCCGTCGCGAAGTGGGTGTAGATCCCCGTCAGCTCCACTTCGTCGGTTTCGTTGATGGTCTTGATCAAGTCAACGGCCTGGGCCGCGGGCACGCCGAGGCGTCCCATGCCCGTGTCGACCTTAAGGTGCACCTTGGCGGTTTTTCCCACCCGAACGGCCGCGGCTTGGATGGATTCCAACGCCGAGCGCGACATGACCGTCTGCGTGATCTCCTGCCAAACCAGTTCGTCTTGAATTCGGAAATCGTCGAAATACGCGGAGAGAAAACAAAGGATGAATCCGTGATAGCCCTTCCGGCGCAACTCCAACGCCTCCAGCGGCGCCGCGACCGCGAAGCCGTCGGTGATCTCCGCGAGCACGGGATAAAGCACGTCCATGCCGTGCCCGAAGCAGTCGTCCTTAACGACGGGGATCAGCTTCACCTCGTCGCCGATCAGCCCGCGCAACGCGGCGACGTTGTGTCGGACCGCGGATTCGGAAATGGATGCTGTCAGATAGTTTTTCATTCATTCACGCACGAAAAAAGCTTCCAGAAACTGGAAGCTTTATTTGTAGCCGTTCATCCACGGATTGGAAAGGCTAAGCGCCGATCATCTGCGCGTCGTGGGTCTTTTCGAAGATCGTGATGTCGGCTTCGGACAGCAACGACTCCGCGATGTCGTCCAGCCCCTGGAGGAGTTTATCCTTCACGGCCGGATCCACCTCGAACGCGAACGCGGTCTCGCCGAAGATCACCTTTTGATCTTCCAGGCTGACGGTCGCCTCCAACGGCTCGTCCGCGGCGGCCATCTCGAAGATCGCGTCCACGTCCGCGCTCGAAAGCTGCACGGTCAGCACGCCGTTCTTCGCGCAGTTGTTGCGAAAGATGTCGGCGAAGCCGGGGATGTCGCCCTCGATCGGCGCGATCACGACTTTGAAGCCCTGTTGCGCGACGGCCCAAACGGCGTGCTCGCGGCTCGAACCACACCCGAAGTTGTTGCGCCCGACCAGAATCGAGGCGCCCTTCGCTTTCGGCTGGTTCAGCGAGAAGTCGGGATTGTCCGAGCCATCGTCGTTATAGCGCCAGTCGGAGAACAGCGCCGGACCGAAGCCCGTGCGCTTGATCGATTTGAGGTGCTCTTTCGGGATCAGCGCGTCCGTGTCGATGTTGGCGCGGTCAACGGCGCAAACCACGCCTGTGAATGTTTCGAATTTGTCCATAACGGTAATTCCTAATTACTAATCTCTAAATGCTAAACAATATCCAATTCTCGGATTCATTCAATTTTCCAAACCACTACTGGCTCTTCGTTACAATCGCGCCAAAGATCGCGGTCAGTTCCTTGGCTTCCCGCTCCAAATCAATCCGTTCGCCCTCGCGCCAAGCATCCGATCCAGTATCGACCAAACGCAACCAATAGCGACTTTCCTTCGCTTCCTTGCGACAAATTTTGACGCGCATCAAAAAATCCTTCTTGCTCAGCGCTTCATTCGCCTCAATGTAGTTCGCGCCAACCGATCCGGATGATCTCACAACCTGCTTCGCGTCTTCGATGTTCGGAATGTCTTTTATCAGCTTTCGAGCGAAAAAACGAACCCTCTTCGCGAACTCAAACGTGCGATCCTCGAGGTCGTAGGTTTTGGGCTTTCCTGATTCGCTCATTCGAAATTGTTTCGGATTTAGTTTTTCGGATTTAGATATTTAATTCGCGTACGTCAACGAAGTGTCCATGAATCGCGGCGGCCGCGGCCATGGCGGGGCTTACCAGGTGCGTGCGTCCGCCGCGGCCCTGACGGCCCTCGAAGTTGCGGTTGGAGGTTGACGCGCAACGCTCCTTGTCCTTCAGCTTGTCCGGGTTCATGGCCAGGCACATGCTGCAACCGGCGTAGCGCCACTCGGCGCCCGCCTCGTGAAAGACGCGGTCGAGGCGCTCGGCCTCGGCTTGGTAACGCACTTTTTCGGAGCCCGGAACCACCAGCACGCGGACGCCGTCCGCGACCTTCTGGCCTTCCATGATCTTCGCGGCGGCGCGGAGATCCTCGATGCGGCCGTTGGTGCAGCTGCCGATGAAAACGGTGTCGATTTTGATGTCGGTCATTTTCATGCCCGGCTCGAGCCCCATGTAATCCAAGGCGGCGCGCACGTCTTCGGGCGCGTATTCCGGAACCGCGTCGAGGCGCGGCACTTCCTGATTCACGCCGGTCACCATTCCGGGGCTGGTGCCCCACGTGACGCGCGGCTCGAGTTCTTCCACATTGATCACGATGGTTTTGTCAAACACCGCGTCGTCGTCGGAATAGAGCGTTTTCCAATACGCGATCGCTTGGTCCAGATCCTCGCCTTTCGGCGCGTAGGGCCGATCCTCGGCGGTGACGTAGTCGATGGTGACCTGGTCGGGCGCGAACAGTCCGGAGCGGGCTCCGGCTTCGATCGCCATGTTGCAGATCGTCAAACGCCCTTCCATGGTAACATCCTGCATCGCTTCGCCGCAGAACTCGAACGCGCAGCCCGTTCCGCCCGCGGTTCCGATTCGGCCGCACAGCTCGAGCACGAGATCTTTCGCCGTGACGCCCGCGGGAATCCTGCCGGTGAACTCGACCTTGTACTGCTTCGGTTTGGTCTGACGCAACGTCTGCGTGGCGAGCACGTGCTCCACCTCGGAGGTGCCGATGCCGAACGCGATC
>JARFRL010000357.1 GCA_029287275.1 Pontiella desulfatans | reverse complement strand
TTAATGTGGATTTTCCTATTTGGATGATTCAATCACTCGATAAAGAAGCAAAACGATTGGGCGTTCCTAGACAATCCCTGATCAAAGTAGTGGTTGCTGAGCACATTCAGAAAGCTCACGCATAAATACTTTTCGAACCCTGAAAAAAAGGGGTTACTTCAGTCCGCCTAATTCGTCATTTTAGATTGAAGCCCTGTTCGTTCTCTGTTTCACCGCATCCATGGCAAGAAAACCACGCGCTGAATTCGCGGGGATAACGCGCGAATGGGTTCGCGCGTTTGAAATGGAGGTCCTCCGGCTCGGTGGGCTTGGCGGGGAACGCGGTTACTTGGCCAAGCGGTAAATGGCCTTGTCGGTGCGCAGGATCAGACTGTTGCCCGAGACGGCGATGCTGGCGTTCACGCGGGAGGGATCGTCCTTGAAGGTGTTGACCGCGAGCTGCTTGAACTTCGGCTTGGCTTCGACGACGTAGGTTCCGTTGTCCTGCGAGGAGGCGTAGAGCTTGCCGTCGGCCGCCAGCGGGGAGGCGTAGACCAGGCCGGCCGCGGGTTCGAGCGCTTCCTCGAAAACGACTTCGCCGGTTTTCGCGTCGAGGCAACTTACCTTGCCCTTTTCGGTGAAGATATAGAGATGCCCGTCGAGGTAAATCGGCGAGGTGACGTTCGATCCCTGCCGCGCGGTCCAGAGCACGCGGCTTTCGGAGACATCGCCCTTCCCGCCGGCGCGCACGGCCATGGCCGTGGTTTTGCGCGCGCCGATGGCGTAGACGATCCCGTGGTGGGAGACCGTGCTCGAGCAGAGATAACTATCCGGCGGGCCGACGCAATACCACAGCAGCTCGCCGGTCGCGGGGTCAAAGCCCTTGAGCTTGGACGTTCTCGCCTTCCCGCCATCCGGTATGGCCAGAACGAGCTCCTGTTTTCCGCCGACTTCCACCAGCATCGGGGAGCTCCAACATCTGGAAACACCGTCGACCGTCCAGACCTTCTGGCCGGTTTTCGCGTCGAGCGCGATCAGCGACTGGCTTTCGACGCTGGCGTTCACGATCACGAGTCCGTCGTGGAGCACCGGCGAGGTTCCACTGCCCCAGCCATGCGTTTGGTCGCCCACCTTGGTTCGCCAGATCTCCTTGCCATCGAGATCGAACGCGTAGACGCCGGAAATTCCGAAAAACACGTACAGCCGCTCGCCGTCGGTGACCGGCGTGCTGGAGGCGTATCCATGGCGCGTGTTGTTTCTTCCGACGTATTCGGATTCGGGAAACTCGGGCTTGAGCGTTTTTTCCCAGAGGATTTTCCCGGAGGCGCCGTCCACGCAGACCAGGTGGCGTTTCAGATCGTCCGGTTCGCCCGGCTCTTCGATCGATTCGCCGTAGCCGGAGTAACAGGTCACGAAAATCTTGTTTCCAACCATGACGGGGCTTGAGGTGCCGAGCCCGGGCAGATCGCGCTTCCAGGTCACGTTTTCGGTCTCGCTCCATTTCGCGGGCAACCCCGTGGCGTCATCCGCCCGGCCGAGTCCACCCGGCCCGCGGAATCCCGTCCAGTCGCTCGCGGCCGCGGCCATCGCGATCAGCGCGCCGCCCAACATGCATGCTCCAATTCTCATCTTCATCGCGCCCGTCCTTGTTTGTTTACCAATAGACGTACGCCCGATACGCTTTTAGACATGAAAATGGCGTATAATCGCCCGCGCGCGACCGACCGCGAAGCGACGGCGGGCGAGCCTCCGGCTCATAAAGCACCATTTTGATCTCATTGACATCCGACGCCTTCGTGGTGATACTCCCGCTCTCATCAGCTCGATACGCCGAGCGTCTTTTCGCGCCGGCTACAACTCGGAAGGAAGGGTAGTCATGATCAAAGCGTACGCGGCCCGTGAAGCGGGCGGAAAACTCGAACCGTTTGAATACGATCCCGGCGAACTATTGGCGGGTCAGGTCGAGATCGCGGTGGATTATTGCGGCATCTGCCACAGCGATCTGAGCATGCTCGACAACGAATGGGGCCTGACGACGTATCCCTTCGTCGGCGGGCACGAAGTCGCCGGAACCATCGCCGCGGTTGGCGATCACGTTCACTCTCTCGCCGTCGGCGACCGGGTTGGATTGGGCTGGCACTCGGGCTATTGCCACGCCTGCGGCTCCTGCCACGGCGGCGACCACAACCTGTGCGCCTCCGCGCAAGGGACCATCGTCGGGCGGCATGGCGGCTTCGCGGACAAGGTGCGCGCCGAGGAATACAGCGTGGTCAAACTTCCCGACGGCATCGACCTCGAAAGCGTCGGCCCCTTGTTCTGCGGCGGCATCACCGTCTTCAACCCGCTGGTCCAGTTCAACGTCAAGCCCACCGACAAGGTCGCGGTGATCGGCATCGGCGGGCTGGGCCACATCGCGCTGCAATTCCTCAACGCGTGGGGCTGCGAGGTGACCGCGTTCACGTCGAGCGAAAGCAAAAAGGCCGAAGCGCTCGAGATGGGCGCGCATCATACCATCAACTCGCGCGACGAAGCCGCGATCGAGGCCGCGGCCGGACGGTTCGACCTGATTCTTTCCACCGTGAACGTGAAGCTGGACTGGAACCTCTACGTCGGCACTCTGAAACCCAAGGGCCGGCTGCACTTCCTGGGCGCGACGCTTGAACCGTTGGACATCGGCGTGTTCGGATTGCTGATGGGACAGCGCTCGATTTCAGGCTCCCCGGTCGGCAGCCCCGCGACCATCGCCCAAATGCTGGACTTCGCGAAGCAACACGACGTGAAACCCGTTATTGAAAAATTCTCGTTCGACGAGATTAACGAGGCGCTGGATCATCTGCGCGCCGGCAAGGCGCGCTACCGCGTCGTGCTCGAAAGGAAACAATCATGAGCCCCTACCCCAAAACGTTCTCGCACATCGGAATCTCGGTTCCGGATGTTGAAAAAGCCGTCGAGTTTTACCGCGCCGTCATGGGCTGGTACACGATCATGGAACCCACCACGATCGAGGAAGAGTCGGAGACGGCGATCGGGCGAATGTGCGTGGACGTGTTCGGCGAGGGCTGGGGCTCGTTCAAGATCGCGCACATGTCGACCGGCGATAAAATCGGCGTCGAGATGTTCGAGTTCAAGAACAACGAGAAGCCCGCGGATTTCGAGTATTGGAAAACCAGCACGTTTCATTTCTGCGTGCAGGATCCGGACGTGGAAGGGCTCGTGGAAAAGATCGTGGCGCATGGCGGCAAGCAGCGCATGCCCATTCGGGAATACTATCCCGGAGAAAAGCCCTTCCGCATGGTCTACATGGAAGACCCTTTCGGCCTGATCTTCGAGATCTATTCGCACAGCTACGAGCTGACCTACTCGCAAGGCGCGTACTAACCGGCCCGCGGCCTCAAGCGCCGCGGCGGTTCATGACGCAGAGGACGATGGTCCAGATCGTGATGGCGCCGACGGCGACGCCGAGGATGGGCCAGCCGCCGTAAACGATCAGCAACGGGATGGCCGCGCCGGTCCAGAGTCCGCCGCCCATGAAGGGTTCGTGCAAGAGCTGCTTCGCGGCGAAGGCTTCGGCGGCCTCGGTTTTATAGTCCGGATCCACCACGCGCAGCAGCAACAACCCCGTCGCGGTGACGCCCATGGACTGCCCCATTTCCGCGATGCCGCGCTCGAACCACGCGTCCTTGAAGGCGCGGCGGGCGAAGACGGTCAGCATCAGCACGTTCCAGAGGATTCCCGCCAGAATCAGAATGACGAGCGGAATCCATCCCTTCGCGATGACGTCGACGCGGATGGTGGCGATCGCGGCGACGACGAGGAAATCGAGCGCGCAGTTTTGAATCCGCAAGATGAGGCCCTCGTCCATGTGTTCGTGCGGATCGAATTTATCCATCCAGAGTTGAACGAGAACGCCGCCGAGCATGCAGAGCGGGAACAGCGGAAAGCCGTCGCAAATACTCGCGGCGGTTTCGGGCAGCTTCGCGGCGAGCGCCAGCAAGCCCTGCTTCATCAGCCACCCGATCAGAATCGCGGCGCCAACGAAAACCAGATGCAGCGAGAGCGAGCCGATAACGTCGGAGGAAACGCTCATCTTGCCGGCCGCGGGTCGGTGCGCGCGCGGAATGATCCCGCTGAAGTCGTCCGCGGCGACGCCCGGCCGCTCGTGCTTCTCGACATAACCCTTGCGCACGGCCCAGTTGACGAGGCCCATGCCGACGACGATCGCGCCAAGAATTCCGCCGGTCGCGGCCGCGAGGGCGAAGTCGGTCATCTCCGAAATCCCGTATTTCTCGAACACGTCTCGCATGCCGCCGGCGGTGCCGTGGCCGCCCTCGAAACCGACGGGCATGATGCCGCCGAAGACGTCGTCCAACCCAAACAGGGGGCCGAGGATCAGCAACACGAGGCCGCAGCCGACCGCGTATTGACCCCACGCGACGATTTGTCCATAGGCCAGTTGGCGGCTGGAGCTTTTCCAGACCTTGGCGATGGGCGGCAACGTCGCGCCGAGGAACAAGCACGCGAAGACGACGTTGATCAGCTGGCCGGGCAGTTTGTTCCAGCCGGCGACCGCGGCGGCGGGCACGTTCACCGCTTGCAACACCAGCAAACCGAGCAGGCCGGCGATGACGCTCGCGGGGAGATAGAGCTTTTGCAGGAGGACGATTTTACGCCGCGCCCAGTAGCCAAGCCCGAGCAACACGCATAAACAACCAAATGAAAGCATCGCGATCTCCCGCCGATTTTAGAAACGAATGTCGAACATGAGCGAGCCGGCGTGCTCTTCGTAGCGCTCGCTGAAGCGCCCGTTGTAGCCGATGCCGACTTCGAGATAGTCGTTGCACATCCAGCTGAAGCCGAGGCCCGTGGTGAAGACGTCGGCGTCGGGCGAGATCCGCGCCATGCTGACGGACGGCAGCCCGTTGGCGGACAGCGTCGCGTAGATATCCTCTTGAATGAAATCGTGGGTCCACTCGGCGAAGCCGGTGGTCTGGAAGCGGCCGATCCGCGTGTCGAAGCGGTGCCGCGCCTTGAGGCCGAGCGCCGACTCCACCCACTTGCGCGAGACTTCGTCCACTTGGATTTCGCTGCCGTTCTCCTCGGTTTCGGTGTGGTCTTCGGCGTTGAGCGCGAGAAGGTGCAGGCCCGCGTAGGGCGAGAGCGCGAGATTCTTGTAGTAGTAATACTGCCCCACGTCGACGTAGCCACCCATCTGGCGGCCGGCGTACCCGGCCGTGCCGCGGTAGTTTTCCTCGACGCGCACGGAATCATAATTCGAGCGTCCGAACGCCGCGAGCGCGTCGACGTAGAGCCCGCTTTCGCCGACCCATTCGCCGTAGGCGCCGAGCCAGTAGGTTTCCACGTCGAGATAGTCCTCGTTCGAGGTGCGGGTGTCGCCGCGAGCGTAGGTGTAGTTGAAGCCGGCGGTCAACGAGTCGCCGAACAGCCGGTCCGCGCCGATGGTCAATCCGTTGTTGTTGAGGTTGAAGCCGTAGGAATCGCCCGCCGCGTCATAGGAACCGCGGCCGTTGAAATACTGCATCCAGACGTTCATGTCGAAAATCGTGTTCTGGTCGCCGGGGCCCAGGGCGCCGGCGGGCGCGTTCGTGCTCGTCATCAAATACGCTTCATGCGGAATGGAGTGCGCGGTCGCGACCACGTTGCGGCGCAGCTGCTTGGTCCGGGTGAAGACCGCGTTCTTCATGCCGCTGAAACCGGCGCGGACCGATTCGGTGCCGGCGTAGGTCAGCGCCGAGCTGAACTTCGAGTCGTTCGGTTTCACGACCACGTTCACCGTGTTGTTGGTGATTTCGAGGCTGGCGTCGAACAGCAGCAGATTGTCCGAGATCTCGACCGAGGCGAAGTCGTTCGCGAGCCCGTTCTCCGCGATCAGGATCGTCGCGGTGAAGTTCGAGGGCGCCAGCGGCACCCAAACGCTCGCGTTCAGGCCCTCCAGATCGACGCCGCTCGCTCCGTTGAAGATCAACTGATCGTAATCAACGCCGAGCACCTGCGCGTTGTAGGTGGTGTTGGACGAGATGAAATCGCCGGTGAACACCAGCGTGCCCGCGCGGTCGCGGCCGAGCTCCGCGCTGGGGTTGATCTCCCCGCCGACCATGCTCACCGTCGCGAACGCGTCGTTGGTGCCGTAGCCGAAGATCTCGCTGTTCACCGTTTCCAGCGTCTGGAAGCCGAGGTATTGACGCGCGTTCGATTCCTCGATCACGATCCGCGCGTCGATCAGGCCGACGCGGTTGTTGAAATTGCTGTTCGCCTCGAACACGATCTCGGAGCCGAGCGCGATGCCGCCGCCAAGAAACGCGAGGGTCGAGTCCGCCGCGCCGAACCGAATCGTTCCCGATCCGTCGGTGCCTTCCAAACCAACGATCGCGCTGTTGCTGTGAACGTTCAGTTGATCGCCGAGTTGGATGAGTCCGCCATCGCCCATCGCGATGATGTTGCTGGAATACAGCGTCAGGTCGCCCGCGGAAAGCGTGGCGGCGTCGATGACCTCGATCCGGTTGAGGACTCCGCCGTCCGCGGCGCCGATGGAGAGGTCGCCCGCGACGTTGAGCAGCGTGTTCGAGCCTTCCAGATAAACCAGGTTCAACGTCGTGTTGGTGTTGCCGACGCGCGCCGCGCCGGCGATGTTCACGACGCCGCCGTCCGCGAGGAAGAGCTCGTTGGAGGACCCCTGATAGCCCAGCCAGAGGTCGGCGCTATTGTTCCAGGTCGAACCGCCGCGGACCGTCACGACGTTGTTGTTCGCGTTCGTGCCGTATCCGATGTAGGCCGTCGCGCTCGAAAGCGAGCCGGTGTTGACCAGCGTCAGTTCATTGCCGGAGGAATCGAGCCCAACGAGCAGGTTGACGCCCGCGTTGTTCCAGGTTCCGCCGTCGAGCGTCAGGTCGCGCCCCTCGTTCAGCAGGCCGAAATCGACGCCGCCGAGATTGGTGCTGGTCATGTTGGAAAGATCGCCGGCGACGGACAGATGGCCGCCCGCGTCCCAGTTGAAGCCCGTGGTCTCGACGTCGAAAGCGTTGTTGACCGCGAAGAAGCCGCCGTTTTCAAGATTCAGCGCGTTGTCGCCGGCCGCGATGTCCAGATCGCCGACGCGCAGCTCGCCGCCGTTGCCGACCACCACCGTTCCGGTCGCGCTGGAATTCAACCCGATGTAAAGCGTGTCCGCGACGATGATCGAGTTGCCTCGAATGGAGTTGCCCAGAACGGTCGCCACCGCGCCGTTGGTCGAGGCGACCAGCATGCCCGCGTTGGTCGAGACCTGCTCGCCGACGAACACCTGGGCGCCGTTGTTCACGGTCAGCGAGTTGCCGTTGCCGGCGCGAACGAGGTTGGTTCCGCTCCAGTACGCGCCGACGTACAGCTCGCCGCCCGAATTGGTCCAGGCCGAGCCCGCGCCGGAAACCAGCACGCTGTTGAGCCCGACGCCCGAGCCCCAGCCAATGTAGCCGTCGGCGTTCGAAACCGTCGCGCCGTTGGTCACCGCGAGCGCGCTGCCGGAGGCGTTGTAGCCCACGATCAGATTGGTGTCGCCGTTGAGCCACGAACCGCCGTTGAGCGTCAAGTCGCGCCCGCTTCCCAGATAGACGTGTTGATTGGTTTCGGCGCCCACCGCGATCTCGGTGGATTCCATGCCGGTCAGCGCGCCGGCGACGGAGAGCTCGCCGCCCGCGGCCCAGTCGAGGCCGTTGCTGTTCGCGGCCCAGTCGAATTGATCGGTGATCTCGAGCGCGCCGCCCGCCAAGAGGTTGAGCGCGTTGCCGTCGGTGATGTTGAGCTCGGCGGCGACGACGCGGCCGCCGTTGTTGACGGTCACCGCGTTGGCGTCGTTCGTGATGTTGAGCGTTCCGCTGTTCACCCAGCGCGAACCGGCTTCGCTGACGACCACCAGATTGCTGGATCCAACCACGTACGCGTCGGTGTTGGAGACGCTTCCACCGTTCAAGACGTACAGCCGGTTCTCCGCGCCCGCGACGGTCAAGTCGCCGCCCGGATTCCAGTCGCCGCCATCGAGCGCCAGCGTCCGTTCCGCGCCGTCGAGTCCGTTGGACTTCGTGAGCGTTCCGCCCACCGAGAGGATTGAGCCGGCGTTCCAGTTGACGTTCGCTCCCTCATCGTCGGCGTTGTACGCGCCCGTGATGCTCAGCTGGCCGCCGCGCTCGAGGTTGAACGCGCTGGCGCCGTTTTGAATGACGAGTTCGTTGGCGATGATCTCGCCGCCGTTCGTGACGGTCGCGCCGCCCGTGACGCCGGGATCGGTTCCGCCGAGGATCAGCGCGCCGGAGGTTTCGACCCGCGCGCCGTTGTCGGCGATCAGCTCCGCGCCGCCCGTCGCGGCGACGAGTATCCCGCCGGCGGCGCCGTTGGTGACCGCGTCGCCCACGAAGACCCAGCCGCCGTTGGTGACGATCAGTTCGTTGCCCGTTCCTCCGCCCGCGCCGACGCTCAGGGTTCCGCCGCTGTTTTTCCAGGTGGAGCCCGCGTCGGATACGACGACGGAGTTGTTGGCCGAGTCGGCGCCGAGGCCGATGTAGCCGTTGGCGTTCTCGACCGTCGCGCCGTTGGTGATGGCCAGCGCGCCGCCGGAGGCGTCGTCGCCGACGATCAGGTCGTCGGAGCCGTTGGTCCACGAGCCGCCGTTCAAGGTGAGGGCGCGGGCGTTGAGCGCCGCGGCGCCGTTGGTTCCGCTCATGCCGGTTAGATCGCCGGTGAGCGAAAGGTGTCCGCCCTCGTTCCAGTTGAAGCCGTCCGCGCCGGCGTTGAAGTATTTTTTGATTTCGAACAAGCCGCCGTCGTTGATATATAAACCGTTGTTGGCTCCCGACACCGCGAGATAATAGTCGGACACGACGCCGCACTCGCTCACGACGACGATGGTGTCGTTCGCTCCCGCGATTTCGAGCGTGCCGTCGACGTCCCACCGCGCGGCCTCCACGCTGACGGCGTTGCTGAAGGCGCCCGCGGTCGCGCCGACGAACGCGTTCGCGGTTTCAAGCGTCGCGCCATCGGTAACCAGCAGGACGTTGTCCGAACCTTCGTCACCGACCACAAGGTCGCCGGACATGGTCCACGTGGCGTCGCCTTTGAGGCTCACGATGTTGGAGTCGGCGGCGGGGCCCGCGCCGATGGTGGAGGTGACGTTGGTGACGCGCGCGCCGGCGAACAGGCCGAGCGCGTTGTTCGGCGTGGTGGCGCCCACCACGATGGTGTTGGTGGTCCAGGCCGAGGACACGATCTGCGTCACGCCACCATCGAGCACGTTGGTGTAGGATTGGGCGGACGCCGCGGCGGAGAACGCCAGCGCGGCGGAGAACATCAATAAAAAGCGGGTCATCGCGAAAACTCCTGATTCCAAAGGGTCTAAAACAGGGGCGGACTTTACAGGAACAGGCGTTTTCCCGAAAGGATTTAGAACCGGAGAATGGCGCGGCGCGACGGCCCTATTCGGCGGCCGCGGCGTAGCCGAATTCGACCAGCAGCGACTGGTAAAGCGCCGCTCTATCGGGGGCTTTCAGCCATTCGTCGAGCCGCGGAATCGAGTCGATGTCGTCGCGGGCGCGCATGGCCTCGTAGGCCGTGAGCATCGCGGCGAAGGCCTCGTACTCGCCGCCGGCCTCCGCTTTGGCGGGAAGGACCACCTGAAGCATGCCGGCGAAATAGGCGGCCACCAGCAGGTCCGCGTTTTCGGGTTTGCCGTAGTTCCGGGGCCAGACGAACAGGGCGTCGTAGATATTAAGCTCGCCCATGGATCGCGCCCGCGCGAACACGCGTTGCGCCGCGGCCCGCCCGCCGTGGTCGGCCGGATTGTACACCGCCGCGTCGCACGCGGCCAAGAGCAGCTCGTCCGGAGAGGGCTCGGCCCGCAGCATGGAAATTTGTTGTTTCACCAGTTGGTCCGCCATCGCGCGCGCCGCGCGCCCTTCCGCGACGTCGAACCGGAATTCGATTTTGACGAAGGCGTTTTTCGCGCCGGTGACGTAGACGGAGGCGATGCGCGGCACGGAGTTGGTTCCCAGCTCCCCGACCCGCGGCACGTTGAATTGATAGACCCGGCTCGCGAACCGAAGATCGCCTTTCGAGGGAACGACCGTCGCGCCGCGCTTCGAAACCTTGCCGATGATTCCGCTTTCCTCGGCGCGTTCCTGAAGCATCTCGACGGCCTCGAAGACCATCTCGATCCCGTCGGCCTTGGCGCCGGTTTCGATGGCGTCGCGCCCGTAGGTCAGGACCGACACCTCGGCGCTGAACGTGTCGCCGCGCTGGTAGAACACGGTGTAGCCGAGGCTCGGATCGTTGTATTTCTCGACCCGCTCGCAGGGCATGCCGCCCAACTCCGCGGGATGAATCAGCCCGCGGTCGAAATCAACGAACGCCGAATCGGCCCAAGCGGCCGCGCAACCCAGCAAACAAAGCGATACACCCATCCATTTCATGACTACCTCCGAATCAACATCCGATGATATCGACTTTCGGTTGGAATTCAACGGCAATGGGCTCTAAGTTCCCGCCCATGGAAAAGTACGACGTGATCGTGGTGGGCGGCGGGCCCGCGGGGATGATGGCCGCGGGGCGCGCCGCCGAGTATGGCCGCCGCGTGTTGCTGCTGGAGAAGAACAAGCGCCTGGGCAAAAAGCTGGAGCTGACCGGCGGCGGGCGCTGCAACATCACCAACGCGAAATTCGACGTCCGCGATTTTCTCGCCCGTTTCGGCGACGGCGCGAAGTTTCTCTTCTCCCCCTTCTCGCGGTTCGACGTCCGCGCCACCTTCGACTTTTTCGAGGCGCTCGGCCTGCCGCTGTTCGTTTCCGAGGACCGCGACCGCGCCTTCCCGAAAACCGAGAACGCGGCCGACGTGACGCGCGTTTTGAAGGACTACATGGCCGAACACGACGTGGCCCTCCGCTTCGGCGTCGACGTGAAACACCTGCTGGTCGAGGACGGCGCGATCGTCGGCGTCGAGACGAACCGCGGCGCGTTCCGCGGCGAGAGCGTGGTGCTGGCGACCGGCGGCGCGTCCTATACGGAAACCGGCTCCACCGGCGCGGCGTTCGACTGGCTGAAGGAGGTCGGCCATTCGGTCGCGGAGGCCACGCCCGACATCGTGCCGCTGAAAGTCAAAGAACCGTGGGTGAAGGAGCTCTCCGGCACCTCGCTCGAACCGATGCGGATCACCTTCGCGGGCGCGGACGGCGCCAAAGTCGTTAAACAGGGCAAGCTGCTTTTCACCCATTTCGGGATCTCCGGACCGCTGATTCTAAACAGCGCCAACGAGGTGAAGAAGCTGCTCAAGCACGGCCCCGTCGCGGCGACGATCGATCTGTTTCCCGGCCTCGAGACGCCCGAGGTGGGGCGCCGGATTCTCGAGGCGTTCGACGCGAACAAGAACAAGATCGTCCGCAACGTGGCCAAACAGCTCGCGCCGCAGGGCCTCGCGAAGGCGTTGATCGCGAATCTCGACGCGGAGACCCTCGAGAAAAAGGTGAACGTCGTCACGCGCGAGGAGCGCGGACGGATCGCCCAAACCATGAAGGGCTTGGCGCTGACCGTGACCGGCACCATGGGCTATGACTGGGCGGTGGTCTGCGACGGCGGAATCCCCATGACCGAGGTCGACACGCGGACGATGGCGTCGCGGCTTCACCCCAATCTGTTCATCGTCGGCGATCTGCTGCATCTCAGCCGACCCTCGGGCGGCTATTCGCTGCAACTCTGCTGGACCACCGGCCGCGTCGCCGGGGAAAACGCGTGAGAACGAACCGCGTTTTCCGCGCCCGAAACGCGCTTTCATTTTTCGCGGGGGAAGCTACACTAGCGAACGTCGAAGGAGGTTGAAGCCGAATGCCGTTCCATATCGAATACGATGCCGATCAGGAAATCATCGTCGCGACGTTTCTGGGCGAGATCAACATGACCCTGGTGAAGGAATACATCGCGGCGCTGCTCCCCGTGCTCGAGCGAACCGGTTGCCGCCGACTGCTGAGCGATTCCCGCGGCGGCGAACTGAAAGTCACCGCGATGGACATCATGAAATTTCCCGAGATGGCCGGGGCCCATCCGCTGATCGCGAACCTCAAGCGCGCCGTGCTCGCCCATCCGGGAACCAGCGGGTACGAACTCTACGAAACCCTTTCCGGCATCCAGGGCCAAACCGTGCGCGTCTTCGCGGACAAGGCCGACGCCATGGCGTGGCTGCTCGCGGACGAGGACTGAACCCCAAAGCCGTCCCGCATCGAGAACGCTCATGAAATCCTTTCGCTTCATCCTGGGATTGATCGCCGCCGCGCACCTCGCGAACGCTCTGCCGCGGTTCGCGGAGGTTGTTGAACCCACGGACGAGTATCCAGAAACGTTTCTTCCGTTTCATCTGTCGTTCGGCGCCGACGCGGCCTCGAACAACGTCGCGGAATACGTGCGGGAGAATCATCCCGGCGACACGATGGTGTTCACCTCGCATGAAAACGTGACGGGCCTGGTGGTCCGCGCGAGCGACGCGACCGCGACGGTTCCCGTCGCGATGGATGGGCCGCAGGGCTACGCGACCATCCCGGAAACGATGCCGGACGAGGCCTACATGTGCTGGGCGGTCTCGACCTCCGGCGCCGGCGCGCCCTTCATGGTCAACACCGCCGAGGCGTGGTGGGTCGGGCCCGACCTCGTCGCCGCGGGCGAGCCCTTCGCGGTGCACGGCCGCAACCTGCGCGACGCGTGGTGTTATATCGGCGGCCAGTGGATCGAGGCCGACGAGAGCAATCCCTACCGCGCCGTGTTCACCGCTCCCGCGCTCGGCGACGGAACCCACGTTCTTCACGTCCACAACGGAACGGGCGGGCGCTTCGGTTGGTCGGCCGCGAAAACCATCACCCTCCGCGACAAGGTCGTTTGGAGCGACCGCGTCTACAACGTCGCGGACTATGGCGCGACCGGCAACGGCGTTTCCAACGACCTTTCTTCGATTCAGGCCGCCATCAACGCGGCCGACAAGGACGACTGGTCCACGGTCTATTTCCCCGCGGGAACGTATACCATCGCTGATTCGATCGTATGTTGGGGAAAGAACAAGATGCGTTTCCGAGGGGATGGCATGAGCAACACCACCATCCGGCCCCATACCGAATTCGCGAACTCACACGGAAAGAACTCGGTTTTCTACCGCGCGCCCAGCGACTCGAAATTTCAAGATCTCGCTTTCGAGTCGCGCGGCGCGAATAGCCGTTGCGTGTTTTATGGAAAATCGGGCGATCGCTACGCGTGTGAGCGAGTGCGGTTTAGTCAGTACCACAGCCCCAAGGTTCCGCGTTCCGTCGGCGCCGTCAATATTGGCCAAACCAAGCACGTTCGATTTGAAGAGTGCGAATTTTATCTGACCGGATTCTTTTCCATCGAAAGCGCGACGCAAGTGGAAATCGATCGTTGTCGTTTTTATGGAATGAACGACAATGAAATCTTCATCAAGCAAACCGATGGCCGCCAGATCATGATTTCCGGATGTGTTTTCCAGAATTACGACAACTCGGACGAGTCGTCGAAATTCGGTTGGGCGGAGGGCCGGTTGCTCAATGGCGCTGCAACCGGGCCGGGGAGCGGCAGCGTTTATTTCGGCCAGAACCAAGCCATCAATCTCGCCCCGCGCCCGAAAGGACCGAACCTGAACACGGGGGAGTTCGTTATGTTCGAGGGCGAGAACGCCAGGTGGCGAGCCCGTCCAACCTCGGTGACGACCGGTAGCGTGACGTTGGCGGGAATCAGTGGAAAATACGGCGGCCATTCCGTTTATGTCGTGGAAGGAAAGGGCTGCGGTCAGTCGAGGATCGCGGCGAGCGTCGATCAGGACACGATCACCTTGGATCGGCCGTGGCTCGTGACGCCCGACGCCCATAGCGTGATCACCATCGCGAATAATTCCCATCGAATAATCGTGTTTAACAATGAGCTTGAGGGCGATGAACGCGTTCTGGGAACGACGCACTATGGAACAACGCTCGCCGAGCCCTATGGAGGCGGTTGGGAATGGATGGTTGACGGCAACTCATGCGAAAACATCCGCTTCTTCATCCACCCGTTTTCCATGTGGAAGGCTCAAACGCATCATGACGCCGATCCTTTTGTCGGGCAGCCGCTGTTTTTTTGCGTGTATCAAAACAACTCCGTGACCAATTTGAGATTCGGGCTCGCGTTTCAAGACACGCGCGACACGACGTATGGCCGCGGGAACGAATCCATTAAGGATCACGGCTACATCGGCCAAGTGGCGCGCCGCAACACGCTCAAAGGCGTGCTCGAAAAGTCCGTTTTTTACGCGAAGGGAGCGCCGGAGTCGGCGCCCCTTCCCATCCTGCTCGACGAGAATGTTTTCGAGGCTTCAAGCGCGACGGCCACCAACTTCGCGAACGCTTCCGAGCGGGATAAATTCAAATTGATGGGCAATCGGTTCAATGGCGCCAACTGGGATTAGCATCCCGTTCTCGAGTTTGAACGGAACGGCCGTGTTCTTCCTTCATCCGCCTGGCGCCGCACCCGCGACCCATCCCTCCCTCACGACGGGTTTGGAAGAGGCGCGCCGGAATCGTCGTCGATTTTCGTGGTGAAGGCCGGCAGGGCGATCGCGATGCCCGCGGCTTCGAAGCGGGTCAGAATCTCGCGGTTGACCCAGTCGGCGTGTTTGGTGAACGCCCAATATTCAGGCGGGTGGTACCAGTAGATGAATTTGAGTTCGAGATGGTCGTCCTCGAAGTCGCTGACCCAGACGCGGGGCGGGAAATCGGGGTTGAAGCCTTCGTGGTCTTTTAGAACGTCCTGAACCCGCGCGACGGCCGCCGCGGCTTTTTCGGCCCCGATGTCGACGGGCAGCCGGATCTCGGAAACGCGGCGGATGAAGGGGCGACGGCCGATGTTTTCGATGTCGGTTCTGGCCATCTCCTCGTTGGGGATGGTCGCTTGGTGGCCGTTGAGCAAGCGGATCTTGGTGGAACGCAGACCGACCTCCTCCACGACCCCGTCATAGCCTTTGACCTTGATCCGTTCCCCCGCGGTGAAGGGTTTGTCCATGATCAGCATGATGCTGCCGAAGACATTCTTGAGCGCGTCCTGCGCGGAGAGCGCCAAGGCCATGCCGATCACGCCGGCGCCCGCCAGCAGCGAGGAGAGCGGAATGCCCAGATGCTGGCCACCCTGCAGCAGGAGAATCATGGCCGCGCCGAAGCCCATCAGGCGCGTCATCACCCGGACCAGTTGCGCGTCGATGGCGTGCGAGGAAATATGCGGCGCGGAAGCGATCACCTCGCCCACGCGTCGGCCGATGCCCAGCACCACCACCATCGCGGCGAAGAGCGTGATGAGCGACAGATTGAATTTCACGAAATGGAGCGTCGCGCCGGAAATCACCAGCTCGGTCGCGATGAGGCTCTGCGCCTTGACGGGAACAAACACGGCCATAATGGGAAACGCCAAACCCAGGACGTATTTCAACAGGCCCCCTTCGGCCCCGCCGCGGGAAACCCGCCGGCCGATGAAGTAAATCGTGGCCATGATCAAGAGGGCCACGAACAACACCACCCCGAGTCCGATCCATTGCCAAACGGCCTGCCCGCTCTTCCGGACGTGCATGGAGGCCGGCAGTCGGCGCACCAGACCAGCCAACCACTCGTTACCCGGCGAGGTGAGATAGGTGTTCGCGAAATCTTCCGTCGCGCCTTTTTTGTAGGGCAGATGCTTCACGCGCCGGTAAAACTCGCCGGCGCGGTCCACCGTGTCGGCGCTAAACAGGTAGGACCCCTCGAACGGACCTTCCTTCATCAGCCTGAAGGTGATCTCCGTGTTGGGGATCGTCCACTTTTCAAGCAGGCTCCCGTCCTCGGCCGTCATGGCCTTGAGGTCGGGAATCTTCGATTCCCTCGGGAGCTCGACGCGGTCGAGCACCTCCTTGAGCGAAACCGCGGCCTCTTTGGCGGCGTTTTCGCGGCGGAAATCCGCGATCGCGCCGAGGTCCATGCAGCGCGTGATGTCGCGAACGAGGTCCTGACTCTTGGCGCGGATCTTTTTGTCTTCGAAGTCCCGCCCCTCTTCGCGCAACAAGGTGTAGGCGCGCTCGCAGTTGATCATGAAACTGTTCAGCGTCGCCCGCGGGCTCGAGGTGTCCGCCGGAAGCAGTGGATGTTGCTCCTCGTTTCCAAGCACGGGAAAAGCCATCGCCACGGCGAGTAGGATCATCATTCGTTTCATCAATCACCCTCCTGATGTTTGATCAAGCATAGAGGGAACTCGCGTGCGTTGAAAGCGCGGATTAGAGCCCGCCGCCCCACCGGTATTGCCACGCGGCGCCGTAGGTATTGAAATCGGAACCGGTGCGGGTCGAGACGCCCGCGCTGGCGTACAGCTTGACGGAGTTACGCGGGCTGACCGGCAACGCCATCGTGAGACCCAGCCGCGTGCTTCGCAGCCGATCGTCTTTCTCGACCCCGTTCACCGTGGCGCGGCCGCCGACGTAACGCGTCGCGTCGAACGCGAACCAGACCCCGCGGGGCAGCGTGTAGACGAGATGGCCCTGCGCCGAATAAATCGGTTCCTGCTCCCGCCTCAATCCGCCGTTGAAATCGGTGTTGTCGGTGAACAGCGTGGCGGCGCCCGCGAGCTCGAGAATCAGCGGACCCCAGGTTTGGGAGATTCCAACCTCCGGCGTGAAGGACCAGCGGTTCTGGCCGATGTTGATCAGCTTGCTGGAATCGTATTGCCCCATCGGCGCCGTCACTTTCAGACTCGTTCCCAGAATGAACCCCTGCTCGTAGTCCTTGAACTCGCCCAAGGAGAGCGCGGGCGCGCCGATCAGGTTGATCGAGCCGCGGAACTGGGGATCGGCGAAGCCGTCTACGCTCCGCTCCTTGAACTCGCCGTCCACGCGCCCGCTTCCATCAACGTGAACGTAGGGCGTCGCGACGTCGAACTTGGCCGATTTCCCGAAGAGGCCGCCGGCGCGCGCGTACGCCGCGAAAACGGAATTCACCTTCAAATCCCCCTCCGTGAGGTTCAACGAGGGATCGGCTGAAAACCCGCCGGTCGAATAGGTCGCGCCCGCGAGCGCGAAATTCAAGCCCTTCGGCGCGTTGGAATAAAAGCGCGGCTCGAGCGCCTGCGCTCCCGCGCGCGCCCCCGCCAGCAAAACAATCAAAAACAACGTTCTTCGCGACATGCCTCGACCGTAATTGTTTTCCGGAGAGATTGGAACTTCGCGCTCGCGTTTTTCGCCGCGATTGGAAACTCTACCGCGATGAACCACCCCGACAAACGACTCCCCGCGGAATGGGAACCGCAAGACGCCATCCTGCTGGTTTGGCCCCACGAGAAAACCGACTGGGCCGATTGCCTGGAAGCCGCGCGAAACACGTTCGCCGAAATCGAGGCCGCGATCCGCCGCTTCCAGCCGGTGATCGTCGTTCGGCCCGACGCGTTCGACCTGCCCGTCAACGACACCTGGGCGCGCGACTTCGGCCCGATCACCATCGAGGAAAACGGCGCGACCGTGCTGCTCGACTTCACCTTCAACGGTTGGGGCGGCAAGTTCGCCGCGGAGCTCGACGACGCCCTCACCCGCGCGCTCCACGCCCGCGGCGCGTTTGGAAGCGCGCCCTTGCGCTCCGTCGATCTCGTGCTGGAAGGCGGCAGCATCGAGTCCGATGGCGAAGGGACGCTGCTGACCACGACCGAATGCCTGCTCAACCCCAACCGCAACCCGCGCCTCACCCAGGAAGAAATCGAGGCGCGGCTGGCCGACGAGCTGGGCGCCACGAACTTCCTGTGGCTGGAAAACGGCTTCCTCGCGGGCGACGACACCGACGCGCACATCGACACGCTGGCGCGGCTTTGCCCGAATAAAACCATTTTATACGTCGCGTGCGACGATCCGGCCGACGAGCAC
>JARFRL010000302.1 GCA_029287275.1 Pontiella desulfatans | reverse complement strand
GGCGTTCTGATCGGCCGGTTCCTTCCGGCCCTTCCGGAATTTCTCGGCAAGCTGGAATACGCCAACGTCTCGATTCCCGTCGCGGTGCTGATCTGGATCATGATCTATCCGATGATGATGAAGGTCGACTTCAAGAGCGTGAAACATGTCGGCGAGAATCCGCGGGGCTTGTTCGTCACCTGGATCACCAACTGGCTGATCAAGCCGTTCACGATGTTCGGCATCGCGTGGTTTTTCTTTTACGTGCTCTTCAAAAACCTGATTCCCGCGGAACTGGCGCGGGATTATCTCGCGGGGGCGGTCCTGCTGGGCGCGGCGCCCTGCACGGCGATGGTGTTCGTTTGGAGCCATCTCACCAAAGGCAATCCCGCCTACACCGTGGTGCAGGTCGCGACCAACGACCTGATCATTCTCGTGGCGTTCGTTCCGATCGTGAAATTTCTGCTCGGCGTCAGCGATATCCATGTTCCCTGGGACACGCTGTTCCTTTCCGTCGTCCTCTTCGTGGTGGTTCCGCTCACCGCGGGCGCGCTGACCCGCGGCCACATGCTCAAGACCAAGGGCGCGGCCTATTTCGAAAACACCTTCCTGCCGAAATTCGGCAACACGACCATCATCGGCCTGCTGCTCACGCTCGTCATCATCTTCTCCTTCCAAGGCAAAGTGATCATTGAGAATCCGGTGCACATCGGCCTGATCGCGGTTCCGCTGATTCTGCAGACCGTGCTGATCTTCTTCATCGCCTACCTCGCGGCCAAGGCGCTCAAGCTGCCGCACAACGTCGCCGCGCCCGCCGGCATGATCGGCGCGTCCAACTTTTTCGAGCTCGCCGTCGCGGTCGCCATCGCGTTGTTCGGCGTCAACTCGCCCGTCGCGCTCGCGACCATCGTCGGCGTGTTGGTCGAGGTGCCGGTCATGCTCGCGCTCGTCGGCTTCGCGAACCGCACCACCCATTGGTTCAAGGAAAATTAGTTTTGAACCGCGGAAGACACGGAAAACACGGAATAACGAAAGAGACCATGTTCCGTGTTTTCCGTGTATTCCGTGGTTCATGAGTTTTAATGGATAAAGGAAAAAATCATGTCTGAAAAAATCAACCTGCTTTATCTCTGCACCGGAAACTCCTGCCGCAGCCAAATGGCCGAGGGCTGGACCCGCGCGCTCAAGGGCGACGTGATCAACGCCTATTCCGCCGGCATCGAAACCCACGGCCTCAACCCCAACGCGGTCAAAGTCATGGCCGAGGCGGGGGTCGATATCACGACGCAACAATCGCAACATATCGAGGAATTCAAAGAGGTCGAACTGGATTATGTCATTACCGTCTGTGGTCACGCGCACGAAACCTGCCCGTGGTTCCCCGCGGACTGCGAGGTCGTCCACGTCGGCTTCCAGGATCCGCCGAAGATGGCCCGCGAGCGCGCGGAAAAGGGCGGTTCTGAAGAGGAACAACTCGATTGCTACCGCGTCGTCCGCGACGAAATCAAGGCCTTCGTCGAAACCCTCCCGGAATTCCTATCCAAGAATAGTTAACCACTGAATACACGGAATACACAGAAGCTCGGATTCCGTGTTCTCAGTGTGTTCCGTGGTTAAGGACTCAAATGAAAACATTGAAAATTTATGATCCCGCGATGTGCTGCTCCTCAGGCGTGTGCGGTACGGATGTCGACACCGAATTGGTTCAACTCGCCGGGTTCCTCAAAAATCTCGACGCCTGTTCGGTTAAGGTTGAGCGCTACAACCTGTCGCAAGATCCCGCCGCCTACACTACCGGCGTGATCGCCGAGGCCTTGAAGGAAAAGGGAACGAAGGCGTTGCCGCTGGTTATGGTTGATGAAGACGTGGTGGCCAGTGGCGCGTATCCCGATCTAGAAAAGTTGACCGATCTGCTCGGTTCCTCCGTTGCTCATATCGCGCTGGAAACGCCCGATTGCGGCGGCTGTCGCGGCTGCAACTAAAAAAAGCACCTCCGCGCCTCCGCTAGAGAACACAGGATGAATGGATCATGAACGCGCTACTGAACAAAGCGACTCGGTTTTTGTTTTTCACCGGCAAGGGCGGCGTGGGAAAGACCTCCATGTCCTGCGCGGTCGCGACCGGCCTCGCGGGCCGCGGCGAGAAGGTGTTGCTGATCAGCACCGACCCCGCGTCCAACCTGCGCGAAGTGCTGGAGACCGATCTCGGTTCCTCGCCCGCCGCGGTCAACGGCGTGCCCGGGCTCGACGCGATGGATATCAACCCCATGGTCGCCGCCGAGGAATACCGCGAGCGGATGGTCGGTCCGTATCGCGGCGTTCTGCCCGACGAGGCCGTTCTGCAAATGGAGGAGCAACTCTCCGGCGCCTGCACCGTCGAAATCGCGGGCTTCAACGAATTCTCCAAATTCATCGGCGACGAAACCATGATCGGCGACTACGACCACGTCGTGCTCGACACCGCGCCGACCGGCCACACCCTGCGCCTGCTCAATCTGCCGTCCGCTTGGAACGATTTCATCGCGGGAAACGAAACCGGGTCCTCCTGTTTGGGGCCCGTCTCCGGCTTGGCCGATCAAAAGGCGCTCTACGAGCAGGTCGTCGCCGCGCTGAAGAATCCCGAACAAACCCTCTTGGCGCTCGTCGCCCGCGCCGAACCCATGAGCCTCGCCGAAGCCGCCCGCGCCAGCGGCGAGTTGGCGGAACTTGGACTCACGAACCAGCACCTGATTCTAAACGGCGTCTTTTCCGAAGCCGGCGATGACGCCGTCGCGCGCGCTTTCGCCGCGAAATCCGAGAAAGCGCTCGCGAACATGCCCGCGGCGTTCGACGCCATTGAACAAACCACCGTTCCATTTCGTCCACACGGCGTCATGGGCGTCGCCGCGCTCAAGGCGGTCGCGAACGGCGAGGGCGATCCGGTCTGGCTCGCCGCGCCGGACCAACTTCACGCCGCGTTGCCCGCCGCGCTGGAAAACGTCTCCGAATGGGACGCGCTGTTCGCGGATTTGGAGCGCCAAGCTTCCGGCGTGATCATGACGATGGGCAAGGGGGGCGTTGGCAAGACCGTCATGGCGGCCGCCATCGCGGCGGAACTGGCGCGCCGCGGTCATTCCGTTTTGCTCTCCACCACCGATCCCGCGTCGCACGTCGCGCAAACCATCGGCGCGGGGCTGGACAACCTTCACGTCGACCGCATCGATCCCAAGGCGGAGACCAAGAAGTATTGTTCCGACATCATCGCCAAAAACAGCGGCAAGCTTTCGGCCGACGATCTGGCGCTTTTGGAGGAAGAGTTGCGTTCGCCCTGCGTCGAGGAGATCGCGGTGTTCCAGGCCTTCGCCAAAACCGTCGCGAAGGGGAGCGACCAATTCATCGTGCTCGATACCGCGCCGACCGGCCACACGCTGTTGCTGCTCGATTCCACCGAGGCCTATCACCGCGAGGTCGCGAAATCGGCCGATGACATTCCCGCCGCGGTAAAGGACTTGTTGCCGCGCGTCCGCGACCCGGAATTCACCAAGGTGTTGATCGTCGCGTTGCCCGAGGCGACACCGACGCACGAGGCGGAGGACCTGCAACGCGACCTACGACGCGCGGACATCGAGCCCTTCGGTTGGATCATCAACCGCGGCTTCGCGGTCTCCGGAACGACCGATCCCGTCCTGAGCGCGAAGGGGCTGCACGAAATCGACTACATCAAGGAGATCGCGAACGACCTTTCCGCGAAACGAACCGTCATCGCGCCGTGGGTTGGCGAGGAACTCGCGGGAGCGGAAAGCCTGCGGGCGTTGATGAAGTAGATGGCGCCCGACTCTCCATTTACAGGGAAAGGGCGGTTGGCTTCGAACATCGGCGGCATGCTGATGACGCGCATGCCGCCGCCGGTCGCGGCCGCGGCTTCAATCCCTTCCTCGCGGCCCGCCTTCTTCTAATTCCCGAGCGTTTCCCGTTGGTTATTTTTCAACCTCGCCAATGGTGCGAACGGAGGCGATGCCTTCCCATGCATAGTAGGTGTTGCTGTCTTCTTCGGTAATCCGCACGAAGTCATCTCCGAGGAACAGAGTTGAACCGCTATAGATCTTTCCTTCGTTGATCTGGCATTTGATGCCCTTTCGCAGCTTGCGCGACAGCGTTCCGTGCAGCGGCATGGATGCGTATTCAAAGATTTTTTCGAGTGTTTCTTTTTTCATTTTCCTATCTCCTGATTAGTTATTCGCGAAACGGGTCCTTCAACGAACCCTCTATGTATCGAAGGTACTTTTTACCTTTGATTGACGATCTGTTTGCTACTGTTCTCGAGCCGAAAAAGGGGGACGTCGTAAACGGCGTTACGTTAATGGCGTCGCGGTTTCCGCGACGGAGAAAGCCTTAACTCGGTACGATTCCCGAGCGGGCGTGTTTTAAAATAGGTCACTCCCTATCGCAAAAGGCGTGCCAGCGCCCGGCGGCGACAAGGGTTCTCGCGGTTAACTCCCTCATTGTTAGAGGTTAAGCTAATAGCTGCCCGCGGAGTCCTGGTCTCTGGCAAGTGGGGAAGAGCGGAAATAAGTGGCGGATGACTACCGCCCATGAAGCGGCAGGCATTCCAATGCCACCAGAAACAAGGGTTTGTGGAATAAATCGACGTTTATTTCGGGTGCGGAAATTAATGTCCAATCGAAA
>JARFRL010000277.1 GCA_029287275.1 Pontiella desulfatans | reverse complement strand
GTTCCGCCTTTGAGCGCGGCTTCGACCTCCGCGTGGACGGATTCGGCTTTCTCGACGTAGGCCTTCTCGCTGGCCGCGATTTTCGCGGTTTCCACGACGTCGGCCTTGACCACGTCGAACGACGGCAGGAACTCGGGGAGCTTCTTTCGCAGCGCGATCACGTAGACCGTGTCGCGGCCGACGACCGGATCGCTGTAGTAATGGGTCGGATCCTGTTCGAGGCCGAAGGTGGCGCGCGCGAAGGGCGCGGTCGGGTCCACGCCGCGGACGCGATCGGTCGCGGTGAAGGCCGGCGTGGTGGTGACGATCTCGAGACCGGCCGCCGCGGCGACGGCATCGAAGGTCGCGCCTTCGTCGGCCAGTTGAGCCACGATGGCGTCGGCGGCGTTGGCCGCGGCGCGGCGCGCGAGCTCGGTTTTAACGGTGTCGACGATGAGGCCCTTGACTTCTTCGAGCGCTTTGTATTCCGGCACGGCGTTGGTCGCGGTTTCCGGCTTCACGTAGGCTTGTTTGTTGGCTTCGTAAACCTGAGCGACCATTTCATCGGTGACCTCGACGGTGTTGGTGTGGTCCGCGACCGGGAACTGGATGTAATGAACGATCGCTTTTTCAGGCATGCGGAACTGTTCGCTGTTCGCGTCGAAATAGGCCTTGGCTTCCTCGTCGCTGACCTCGACTTCGTCGGCCAGCGAGCGCGGCAGGGCGGCGTATTCCACGGTGACCTTGTCGTTGTAGAGATGGAACGCCTGCTTGATCTCGTCTTCCGAGACCAACGCGCCCTGCGCCGCGGTGCCGGCGGCTTTTTGAATCAGGACGTTCTCGCCCATCATGATTTCGAACCCTTTGGCGTTCATGCCGGCGCGCGGCAGGAAGCCGCGGACGAACGCGTTGTAGGCGTTCGCGTCGAACTGTCCGGTTTGCTGGTTCTGGAAGGTGCGCTCGGCCTTGATGCCGCGCACCACTTGCTCGGGCGTCACGCTGAGTCCCATTTGTTTCGCTTTCTTCAGCGTCGCGACGCGCTGCCACGCGGCGCGCTTGATGGCGACGTTGATCTCGTCGGTGATGTTGAGCGGCTGGCCCATCATCATGGAATACATCACGTAGATGTTTTGATAGGCGCGGCCGAACTCCTGCCGCGTCACGTCCTCGCCCCACAAGCGGCCCGCGATCTGGGATTCCGCCTGGGCGCGTTCTAGCGCGCCGCTCGATTTCGAGCCGGTGTAAACGCCGACGAACGCGACGCTGATCAGGATCGCGAACGCGGTCCAAACGACCTTCGATTGAATAATCTTATGAAACTTGGAAATCATCATTGCCATGGGTGTCACTCTCTCCTTCCAAAATAGTTGCGAAAATAGACGCGCGAACCCTACCTATCCCGCCAATACCGGTCAATGGCGAAGTCACGCGTTTAAGCCGCGGCGTTTTCCGCGGGGTTCCCCGTATTCGG
>JARFRL010000336.1 GCA_029287275.1 Pontiella desulfatans | reverse complement strand
AGCCCCGCGGGAGCGAGTCTTCGTGATGAGCTGGTCCGCGCGATCAACGAGTTCACCAAAGGTTATTTGCTGGCAACGGCTTCCTCGCGAACCTTGTGTATTCGCTCGATGACCGAGTCGCGGAGCGCCTGATCCTCCTTGAGGGCGCGGACGGCGGCGTCGCGGCCTTGGCCGAGTTGCGTGCCGTCCATCGAGAGCCAGGAACCTTTCTTGTCGATGATGCCCGCGTCGATGGCGGCGTCGATCACGGTGCCGGTGAAGGAGATGCCCTCGGCGTAAAGGATGTCGAACTCGGCTTGCGTGAAGGGCGCGGCGACCTTGTTCTTCACGACCTTGACGCGGGTGCGGTTGCCGTAGGTTGCTCCAGCCGAATCCTTGAGCTGGCCAATGCGACGGATATCGAGACGGACCGAGGAGTAGAATTTCAGCGCGCGGCCGCCGGGCGTCGTTTCCGGGCTGCCGAACATCACGCCGACTTTCTCGCGGATCTGATTGGTGAAAATGACGATGCAGCTCGAATGGTTGATCGCGGAGACCAGCTTGCGCAAGGCCTGCGACATGAGCCGCGCCTGCAGGCCGACGTGCGACTGACCCATCTCGCCATCCAGCTCGGCGCGCGGCGCGAGGGCGGCGACGGAGTCGACCACGATCACGTCGAGAGAGTTGCTCTTCACCAGCGCCTCGCAGATGTTCAGCGCTTCCTCGCCGGAGTCGGGTTGGGAAACCAGCAGGTTGTCGATGTCGACGCCGATCTTCTTGGCGTAGCCGGGATCCAGCGCGTGTTCGGTGTCGATGAACGCCGCGGAACCACCCGCTTTCTGGGCGTTGGCGATGACGTGGGAGACGAGGGTCGTTTTGCCGGAGGATTCCGGTCCATAAATCTCAACAATGCGGCCGCGGGGCAGTCCGCCGATTCCCAAGGCGAGATCCAGCGTCAGCGCGCCGGTGGAAATCGATTCGACATGCTTGTTCGCCGCGGCGTCGCCCAGCTTCACGATCGCCCCTTCACCATATTGCTTCTGAATTTGCGCGACGACCGCGCTGAGCGCCGCTGATGGATCTTTGGGGGATTCTTTTTTCGCTGCCATGCCGAGGGTCTCCTTCGTCTTGCGCTAAGTGGTTTGAATGAAACCATAAATTTATCAGACCGCCCGACGGTGTCAACGCCACCCGGCTCGATTCCGCTGAAAAAACGCGGTGGACGAGAGGCAGAATATTCTTAAAAGGACTCGCAATGAACGGATGTTCTGGGATAGTCGCGCGCTTTTGAACGAAACATCGCCCAAAACACGGAGATTGAATACTCGATGCGAAAATCCAATCAGCTGTTCCAATTGAAGATCGAACGCCCCCGCAACGTGAAAAACGATATCCTTTCGGGGCTGACCGTCGCGCTGGCCCTCGTGCCCGAGGCCGTCGCGTTCTCTTTCGTCGCCAAAGTGGATCCGGTCATTGGTCTTTACGCCGCGTTCATGATGGGCCTCATCACCGCGATCTTCGGAGGCCGCCCCGGCATGATTTCCGGCGCGACCGGCGCCGTCGCGGTCATCTTCGCGCCGTTGATGATCGAGCTGGCTCAGCCGGGCGTGCTTCCGGAGGGCGTGACGAAGGAGGGCTATCTATTCGCCGCGGTGATCATGATGGGAGTGTTCCAGGTGTTGTTCGGTGTTTTCAAGCTGGGTAAGTTCATCCGCTTGGTTCCACACCCCGTAATGCTCGGTTTCGTGAATGGGTTGGCGATCATTATCTTCAAGTCGCAGTTCGAAATGTTCTACGTGGGCCATGGCGAACACGCGCATCTGCTTCCCGGCGGGGATCTCGCCATCATGGGCGGCATGATCGCGGCGACCATGGCGATCAGCGTCCTCCTGCCGAAGCTCACCAAAGCCGTGCCCGCGACGCTCATGGCGATCGTTACGGTCACCGTCATCTCGCTTCTGCTCAAAAAAATCGGGATCCACGAATCGCGGAACGTGCTGGATTTCGTTCAGGGCATGGATCCGACCAAAGAGACGATCGCGGCGGGGTTGCCGTCGTTTGGAATCCCGAACGTTCCCTTCACGTTGGCCAACATTAAAATGATCCTGCCCTACTCGGCGCTGGCCGCCGCGGTCGGTCTGATCGAATCGTTGATGACGTTGACGCTGGTGGACGAGATCACCGAGACCCGCGGCCGCGGCAACAAAGAGTGCGTGGGCCAGGGATTCGCCAACCTCGTGAACGGATTTTTCGGCGGCATGGGCGGTTGCGCGATGATCGGGCAGAGCATGATCAATATCCGCGGCGGGGGACGGGGTCGCTTGTCGGGAATCGCCGCGGCGTTGTTCCTGCTCGCGATTCTATTGATCGCCGCGCCGTTGGTGGAGATCATTCCGCTCGCCGCGCTGGTGGGCGTCATGTTCATGGTGGTGATCGGCACCTTCGAATGGTCCAGCCTTCGCTTGTTCGGCAGCATTCCTAAAATGGACATCTTCATCATCATACTGGTATCGGTGGTCACCGTGCTGCACGACCTCGCGGTGGCCGTGCTGGTCGGCATCATCGTTTCCGCGCTGGCGTTCGCCTGGGAGCACGGCAAGAAAATCCACGCGAAGATCTCGACGGCCGAAAACGGCGCCAAGGTGTATCACCTCGAGAGCGCGCTCTTCTTCGGCTCCGCGCAATCCTTCAAGGATTTGTTCGACCCGAGCAGCGACCCCCACGACGTGGTGATCGACTTTGAAAAAGCGCGCGTCTACGACCATTCCGGCATCGAGGCGATCAACAACATCACCGAGCGCTACGCGGAGCAGGGCAAGGATCTGCATCTTCTGAATCTCAGCCGCGAATGTCAGGAGCTGCTGAACAAGGCCGACAACATCGTCGAGGTCAGCGTGATCGAGGATCTCGATTGGCACATCGCGGACGACCGGCTCGCGTAACAAGCCGGTCTAAAGTCGAAGGTCGAACGTCATCGGGGACCTTCGACCTTGGACTTTTAGACCTGCGACCTTTAGACCTGCGACCCCTAGTAGATATGCGGCACGAAG
>JARFRL010000231.1 GCA_029287275.1 Pontiella desulfatans | reverse complement strand
TTCTATATTCGCTTGGTTGAAGATAACCATCGTCCTAAAAAAGTCGCTTTGACCGCAGTCATGCGGAAGTTAATCATCGCCGCGAACTCAGCCGTTAAAAATCCTGATTTTTTGGTTGTCGTTTAACACCGTTGCTCTGTGCGAGTCAAACGCCTTTCACCCTCCGCCGCTTCACCAGTGACAGCGGAAATTAGGGTCCCTCACAAAGACACGGAGCCACGAAGCATGACGGAAAATGAAATTGGCGAGATCGTGTTCGATTGCTCTGTGAAATCGCATATGGAGTTGGGTCCGGGTTGTTGGAGTCCGTGTGTGAGATTCTTCTCGCGTCTTAGTGGCTTCGCGTGAACCAAAATCCTTTCAGCCTCCGCGGCGTTTCGCTATGGTGCGCCGAATATGAATTTCAAAGACGAACTCAACGAAGAGCAGCTCGCCGCGGTCACCGCGCCCGACGGCGCCGCGCTGGTGGTCGCCGCGGCCGGAACCGGTAAAACGCGCACGCTGATTTATCGCCTGGCATATCTGGTCACCGAGAAGAACGTCCAACCGTGGGAGGTGTTGCTGCTGACCTTCACCAACAAGGCCGCGAAGGAAATGCTCTCGCGCGCCGAGGAGCTGGTGCGTCAGCGCTTCAACAGCGGGTATAGCGGAACCTTCCACTCGTTCGCCAACCGGATTCTGCGCTCGCACGCGCATGAGCTGGATCTGGGCTTCGGGCGCGACTTCACGATTCTCGACTCCGACGACTCGAAAAAGCTGATGCGCGCCTGCGTCGACGAGATCGGCGTGGAAAAAAAGCATTTCCCGAAACCCGAGGTGCTGCTTTCCTTGTTCGGCGTGGTGAGCGGCCGCATGGGCGATCTGACCGCGGCGGTCGACGAGGAGTTCGAGCATTCCGACGTCAACGCGGACGACGTGATCAAGGCCCATAATCTTTATCAGCGGCGAAAGAGGGATTCCAACTCGATGGATTTCGACGATTTGCTGGTTTACGCCCATAAGTTGCTGGCGGAGAAGGAGCGGATTCGTTTCTTCTATCAGGAGTCGTTCCAGTATGTGCTGGTGGATGAGTATCAGGACACCAACGCGATTCAGGCCGCGCTGGTCAATCTACTCGTGCAGACCCACGGCAACATCATGGTCGTGGGCGACGATTTTCAAAGCATCTATTCCTGGCGCGGCGCGGACTTCCGCAACTTCCTCGACTTCGAGAAGTTCTATCCCGGCGCGAACACCTTCAAGCTGCAAACCAACTACCGCAGCACGCCGGAAATTCTCGAGGTCGCCAACGAGGTGATCGCGGGAAATCCCGAACAGTTTCAGAAGGAACTGCAGGCCGTTCGCGAAAGCGCCGCGCGGCCGAACCTCGCGAAGATGCGCGATGGATCCGTCCAGGCGCGCTACGTCATCGAAAAGGCCCGCGAGCTGAACCGCCGCGGAACCCCGCTTTCTGAAATCTGCGTGCTCTACCGCTCGCACTTCCACGCCATGGAACTGGAAATGGAGCTGAACCGGGCGGGCATGCCATACGCCCTGACCTCCGGGGTTCGCTTTTTCGAAAAGGCGCACATCAAGGATGTTTGCACGCTGCTCCAGTTGCTGGTGAATCCGGCGAATGAACTGGCGTTCTCGCGTCTGGTTCAACTGTTCCCCAAGGTGGGCGCCAAAACGGCCGTAAAAATCTTCAAGAAGTTGGGAAACCGCGTGAACCTCCAGCGCCCGGAAACGTGCGCGGACGTCCTCGCCGCCCTGCCGGCCGCGGCCAAGAGCGAGTGGGAAAAAATTCAGGACATCTTCATCGCGTACCGCGAGGAAAATCTGACCAACGATCCCGGCGAAGTGATCTTCCGCTTCGTGAAGGCCTTCTATAAAGAGTACATGGTCGAGAACTTCGAAAACCACAAGTTCCGGCAGGAGGACATCGACGGCCTGATCGATTTCACCGTGAAGTTTGAATCGACCGAGTCCTTCCTGCAGGAAATCGCGCTGCTCACGAATCTGGACGCGGACTCCGGCAACACGCCCGCCGAAGAGGAGGCCCGCGATTCCATCCGACTCAGCACGGTGCATCAGGCCAAAGGGCTCGAGTGGAAGGCCGTCTTCATTTTGTTCGTCAACGAAGAGATGTTTCCCAGCAAGAAGTCGATCGAGGAAGCGGGCGACGCGGAGGAGCGGCGCTTGTTTTACGTCGCGGTCACCCGCGCCGAGGATGAGCTGTTCATCTGCTCGCCGATGGTCCGTCGTCAGCGCGACGGCGGCATGATCTTCCTCGATCCCTCCCGCTTCATCGCGGAAATTCCCGAGGATCTACTGGCGAACGACGGCGGCTT
>JARFRL010000217.1 GCA_029287275.1 Pontiella desulfatans | reverse complement strand
GCGGTCGTGCTCGCGACCGGCGGCTACGGCAACGTCTTCTTCCTTTCCACCAACGCCATGAACTGCAACGCCAGCGCCGCCTGGCGCGCCTACAAAAAAGGCGCCGCCTTCGCGAACCCGTGCTACACGCAGATCCACCCCACCTGCATCCCGGTGCACGGCGAATACCAATCCAAGCTGACGCTCATGTCGGAATCGCTGCGCAACGACGGCCGCATCTGGGTGCCGAAAGCCAAGGGCGACCAACGGGCCGCGAACGACATTCCCGAAGACGAGCGCGACTATTATCTCGAGCGCAAATACCCGAGCTTCGGCAACCTCGTCCCCCGCGACCTCGCCTCGCGCAACGCCAAACAAGTGTGCGACGAAGGCCGCGGCGTCGGCCCCACCGGCAACGCCGTCTACCTCGATTTCGCGGAAGCCATCGAGCGCCTCGGCCGCGCCAACATCGAGGCGAAATACGGCAACCTGTTCGAGATGTACAACCGCATCACCGACGAGGATCCCTACACCACGCCGATGATGATCTTCCCCGCGGTGCACTACACCATGGGCGGCCTGTGGGTGGACTACAACCTGATGACCTCCCTGCCCGGCCTCTACGCGATCGGCGAATGCAACTTCTCCGACCACGGCGCCAACCGCCTCGGCGCGTCCGCGCTGATGCAAGGCCTCGCGGATGGCTACTTCGTCATCCCCAACACCATCAACGACTACCTCGCGTCGAACAAACTCGAGAAGGTCACCACCGACCACGCCGCGTTCGCCGAGGCCGAAACCGCCGCGCGCGACAAGCTCGATAAACTACTGGCGGTCAACGGCTCGCGCACGGTCGATGATTTTCATAAGGAGCTCGGTCTGCTGCTGTGGGAAAACTGCGGCATGGCGCGCGACGAAAAGGGCCTGAAGGAAGCGTTGGAAAAGATCCCGAAAATCCGCGCCGAGTTCTGGCGCGACGTCAACGTGCCCGGCTCCGCCGACGATTTGAACCAGGCGCTCGAAAAAGCCAACCGCGTCGCCGACTTCATGGAGTTCGCCGAGCTGATGGTGAAAGACGCGCTCGACCGCGCCGAATCCTGCGGCGGCCATTTCCGCGCCGAGAGCCAGACGCCGGAAGGCGAGGCGCTGCGCGACGACGAGAGCTTCTGCCACGTCAGCGCGTGGGAGTTCCAAGGATTGGACAACGAGCCCGTGCTCCACAAAGAAGCGCTGGAGTTCGAAGAAGTGAAACTGAGCCAGAGGTCATACAAGTAAATATAAAACACAAAGGCACCAAGGACTCTAAGGCTTCGTGCTCTTTGTGTCTTGAGCGAAGCGGGTGTTTAAATTTTAAGGAAGTATAGAGATGGCAGATAAAATAAATCTCAAACTGAAGGTCTGGCGCCAGAACCGCGGCGAGAAAGGGCGCTTCGAGGATTACGAGGCGAACGGCATCGACACCGACGCGTCGTTCCTCGAGATGATGGACGTCGTCAACGACGAGCTGACGCTCAAGGGCGTCGAGCCGATCGCGTTCGAGCACGACTGCCGCGAGGGCATCTGCGGCTGCTGCGGCTCGCTGGTGAACGGCAAGACCCACGGCTCGCACGAGCGCACCACCCTTTGCCAGTTGCACATGCGCCACTTCAAAGACGGCGAAACGGTCGTCATCGAGCCGTTCCGCGCCACGGCGTTTCCGGTCATCAAGGATCTGATCGTCGATCGCTCCGGCCTCGACGAGATCATTCAGGAAGGCGGCTACGTCTCCGTCAAAACCGGCAACGCGCCGGAAGCCTCCACCACCCCGATCAAGAAAGAGATGGCCGAGGCGGCGATGGACGCGGCCGAGTGCATCGGCTGCGGCGCCTGCGTCGCGGCCTGCCCGAACGGCTCCGCGATGCTGTTCACCTCCGCCAAGGTTTCGCAATACGCGTTGCTGCCGCAAGGCCATCCGGAGCGCGCCCAGCGCGTGAAGAACATGGTTTCGAAAATGGACGAGCTCGGCTTCGGCAACTGCTCGAACGAGTACGAGTGCGCGGTCGCGTGTCCGAAAGGGATCGACGTGAAAAACATCGCGCGCCTCAACCGCGAATTCATCAAGGCGAGCCTGAAGGGCGAGAAGTGAGTCGTGAAACCTAACGCGCGGTGAGTGGCGTCTCGATCGTCACGCATCACGCGAAGGAGAGTGCATGGTAGCCGCGCGAAAAAAAGAGACCTTCTGGTCCGAGCCGATCTCGAAAGTGGATCCGCGGCGCGGCGCCGTGGTTCCGTCCGGCGCGTCCATCATCGGCGCGGTCAAGCTGAGCAACATCCTTTCCATCAGCGGGCGACGCCATGTTCCGGTCCGCCAGATTTTACGTTTTATCCGCGACACCGTGGAACAAGTTGAAAAAAAGGAATCAGAAGAAAAATGAAAATACATGAATACCAAGCCAAGGAGCTTCTGAAAAGCTACGCCATCCCGATTCAGGACGGCGTGACGATCGAGGACTTGGCCCAGGCCGAAGCGGCGCTGGACCAGGTCAACGAGGAGCTCGGAGCCGAGCAGTACGTCATCAAGGCGCAGGTGCACGCGGGCGGCCGCGGCAAAGGCGGCGGGGTCAAGTTTTCCCCGAGTCGCGAGAGCGCCTTGGAGAACATCACGAACATCTTGGGCATGACGCTCGTCACCCCTCAGACCGGCGCCGAGGGGCGGTTGGTCAAGAAGGTGATGGTCGCGCAGGCGCTGGACATCGCGAAGGAATTCTACGCCGCGATCACCCTCGACCGCGCCAAGGGCATGGACGTCTTCATGGTTTCGTCGGAGGGCGGCGTGGAAATCGAGGAGGTCGCGAAGACCTCGCCGGAAAAGATCGTCAAGGAATGGGTCGTTCCCGGTTTCGGGCTGCGTCCGTTTCAAGGGCGGCGCCTGGCCGCGGCGCTCGGACTCGAAGGTCCCGCGGCGCGGCAAGCCGTCGGCATGTTCCAGAAGCTTTACACGCTCTACCGCGAGCTCGACTGCTCCATCGTGGAGATCAATCCGCTGATCGTCACCGACCAAGGCGACCTCGTCGCGCTGGACGCGAAAATCAATTTCGACGACAACGCGCTCTATCTTCACAAAGACGTCGCCGACCTGCGCGACCTCGATGAAGAAGATCCGTCGGAGGTCGAAGCGGGCGCGTTCAACCTGAACTACATCAAGCTCGACGGCACCGTCGGTTGCATGGTCAACGGCGCGGGGCTCGCGATGGCGACGATGGACATCATCAAGCAGCGCGGCGGTTCGCCGGCCAACTTTCTGGACGTGGGCGGCGGCGCGAACGTCGAGACGGTGAAAAACGGCTTCCGCATCATTCTGTCCGACCCGAACGTCAAGGCCGTGCTGATCAACATCTTCGGCGGCATCGTCCGGTGCGACCGCATCGCGAACGGGATCATCGAGGCGGTCAAGGTGTTGGACTTGAACGTGCCGGTGGTGGTTCGACTGGCGGGCACCAACGCGGATATCGCGAAGGAACTGCTGGCGAACTCGGGCGTGGATCTCATTTCGGCGGACTCGTTCGAGGACGCCGCGGTTAAAGTCGTGGAAGCGGCCGCGGGAAATTAAACACTAAGGCACCAAGCGCGCGCAGCTCGGCAAAAATCAATTTCGTGAACTTCGCGCCTTCGTGTTTGAAAAATGACAGGACTAGATTATGGCGATTTTAGTGGATAAGAATTCGAGGATCATCGTGCAGGGCATCACCGGCTCGGAGGGAAGCTTCCACGCGGAGCAATGTCTGGAATACGCCGGCAACGTCGTGGGCGGCGTGACCCCCGGCAAGGGAGGCCAGACCGCGCTCGACGGCAAAGTGCCCGTGTTCAACAGCTGCGCCGAGGCGCGGGAAAAGGTCGGCGCGAACGTGTCGCTCATTTTCGTTCCGCCGCCGTTCGCGGCGGACGCGATCATGGAGGCCGCGGCCGCCGGGATCGAGCTGATCGTCTGCGTCACGGAAGGCATTCCCGTCGCGCAGATGGTTGAAGTGAAGGCGTTCGTCGATCAAACCGGCTCGCGCTTCGTGGGGCCCAACTGCCCGGGCGTTCTGACGCCGGAGGGCGCGAAGGTCGGCATCATGCCCGGCTTCATCGCGAAGAAGGGCTCCATCGGCGTGATCTCGAAGTCGGGCACGCTGACGTACGAGGCGGTCGATCAGCTCGTGAAGCAAGGCTACGGGCAGTCCACCTGCGTGGGCATCGGCGGCGACCCGATCATCGGCACCACGATGAAGGATTTGCTCGATCTGTTCGAGCATGACGAGGAAACGGAGGCGATCGTGATGATCGGCGAGATCGGCGGCTCGATGGAGATCGAGGCCGCGAAATTCGCGAAGGCGAACGTGAGCAAGCCGGTGATCGGCTTCATCGCGGGCCAGACCGCGCCGCCCGGGCGGCGCATGGGCCACGCGGGCGCGATCGTGTCGGGCGCGGACGAATCCGCGGCCGCGAAGAAGAAGTTGATGGCCGAGTGCGGCGTTCACGTGGTGGAGTCACCCGCGGATATCGGACGGACGGTTAGAGACGCTTTAAAACATGTAAAAATCGGAGTGGAACTATGAGTGATAAAGCAACACTGGAATACAAAGGCGAAAAACTGGAACTCGACACCATCGTCGGTTCGGAAGGTGAAATTGGCATCGATATCACGTCGTTGCGCGCGAAGACCGGCATGATCACGCTGGACCCGGGCTATGGCAATACGGGATCCTGCACGTCGGACATCACGTTCATCGATGGAGAAAAAGGCATTCTGCGGCATCGCGGCTACGCCATCGAGGAACTGGCCGAGAATTCCAGTTTCATGGAAACCGCGTTTCTCGTGCTGTACGGCCATCTGCCGAACGCGGCGGAACTGGCGGCGTTCGAGTCGGGCGTCGCGGACGAGGCTTCGCTGCATTACGGCATGAAGAGTCATTTCGAGGGCTTTCCGGACAACGCGCCGCCGATGGCCGTGCTCTCCGCGATGCTCAACACGCTGTCGTGCTACAACACCGACCTGCTGACCACCGCGACCGAAGGCTCGGCGTTCGAGCTGCCGACCTCGAAGATCATCTCCAAAGTCCGCGCCATCGCGGCCTGGGCGTATCGCACCTCGAACGGCAAGCCGTTCATGCCGCCGCGCCCGGACCTGAGCTATAGCGGCAACTTCCTGCACATGATGTTCTCCGAAACGTTCAACATGTACGAGCCGCTTCCCGAGGTGGAACGCGCCCTGGATCTCTTCCTGGTTCTGCACGCCGACCACGAGCAAAACTGCTCCACCTCCACCGTGCGCATGGTGGGCAGCTCGCACGCCAGCCTGTTCAGCGCGGTGTCCGCCGGCGTCGGCGCGCTCTGGGGCCCGTTGCACGGCGGCGCCAACTGCGAGGTGATCAAAATGCTCACCCGCATTCACGACGAGGGCATCAGCCCGCGCGACTTCGTTGAAAAAGCGAAAGACAAGAACTCGCCGGAAAAACTGATGGGCTTCGGCCACCGCGTCTACAAGAGCTTCGACCCGCGCGCCAAGATTCTGAAAGGTCAGGTCGACGCGGTGCTGAAGGCGCTCAACGTCAGCGATCCGCTGCTCGACATCGCGTACGAGCTCGAAGAGATGGCGCGTTCCGAGGACTATTTCAAAGAGCGCAACCTCTACCCGAACGTCGATTTCTACAGCGGCATCCTGCTGCGCGCCATCGGCATTCCGGTGGACATGTTCACCGTGCTGTTCGCGATCGGCCGCATGCCGGGCTGGATCGCCAACTGGCGCGAGATGCACGTGCAGAGCCTGCGCATCAGCCGCCCGCGCCAGATCTACACCGGCGCCACCCTGCGGCCCTACGCGCCGATGGATCAACGCTAAAACAGGTAGGGCGGGGTGTCCCCACCCCGCCGCGCGCGGACGGCTGAGGACAGCCGTCCCTACCTTTTGTCGAATGAAACCGAAGAACGTCATCGTCAACGACCGGATGCAGCGCGGATACACCTACCTGCTGACGGAACCGGTTGGGCGAAACTTCCATCCGGATTTCGAGCCCGAACTCACGCCGAAAGAACTGCTCGCGATGGGCGTCTTCGGCGGGAAATACATGACCGACTGCCGCGCCGAGTTTCCCGCGGCGTGGTTCGCGAAGGCCAAGCTTTGTTCCGAGCGGCATGATCCCGCGTTGAATTTTTTCGGCGTCAACGCCTCCAAACCATTGAGCTATTGGCTCGAAAAGGATTGGATTCATCCGGACGATCCGCGCGGTTGGTTCCAGTGGTATTGCCGCTATCACATGGG
>JARFRL010000145.1 GCA_029287275.1 Pontiella desulfatans | reverse complement strand
TACTACTGCGGCATCCGGCGGAGCAACACGAACGTGGAACGCTTCCAGATGGACGAGGAGGAAATCTTCAAGGAAGCGGTCTGGGCCTACGAGGCGGAATACGGTTCCTGCGTCATTCAATCCGGCGAGCGTCAGGACGAGGCCTATATCTCCATGATCGAGCGCGTCGTTCGGCGAATCGCCGAAGCGACGAAGGGCGAGCTTGGAATCACCCTTTCTCTCGGCGAGCAGACCGAGGCGGTTTACCAGCGCTGGAAAGACGCGGGCGCGCATCGCTATCTGCTCCGAGTGGAAACCACCAATCCAAAGCTGTACGCGAAAATTCATCCGGAGGATCATTCGCTGGAGGTTCGCAAGGAGTGCCTCGCGGCGTTGCGACGGACGGGCTATCAGGTTGGAACCGGCGTGATGATGGGGCTTCCGGGGCAGACTATGGAGGATCTCGCGAAGGACATTCTCTTCCTGAAGGAAATCGATATCGACATGGTGGGCATGGGGCCGTACATCCCGCATTCCGACACGCCGATGGGCGCGGAGGTTCCTCCGTACACCGACGAGCAAAAAACCGCCGCGCTGACGCTTGGGCTGAAAATGATCGCGGTGACGCGGCTCGTTTTGAAGGACATCAACATCGCGGCGGCGACGGCGTTGCAGGCGCTGGAATACACGGGCCGCGAGCAGGGGCTTCGCTGCGGCGCCAACGTGATCATGCCGAACGTGACGGAAACGGAATATCGGCCGAAATATCAGCTCTACGACAACAAGCCGTGCACCGACGAGAATTCGTCCATGTGCCGAGGATGTCTGAGTGGACGCATCGCGGGGATTGGCGAAACCGTCGGATTCAACGAGCGCGGCGATTCGCCGCGGTTTCACAAACGGACGGCGAAATAAGGCTTATTCCGCTTTTTCCCAGACGATCATTCCGGGGTGTTCTTCGTTTTCTTCTTCCGCGGGTTCCTCCGCGGCGGGTTTGTCGCCGCGCTTTTCCTTGCGAGCGGCCGCGCGCGCGGCTTTTGGCGTCAGGATGTGGTTGATGCCGTCGATGGTGATGCCGAGCAGCAGCACGATCATCGCGTAGAGATAGAGCGTGGACACGAATCCGCGTTCGAGAAAATTAATCAAGCTGAACGGCGTTAACGCGAGCACCAACGCCAGACGGGCGAATGGAAATCGGTTGGCCATGCCCGATAAAATCAGCATGAGTATCGCGCCGACGCCGATCAGGGCGAAAACCGAGAAGAGTCCGCTGATGAACTCGCTGATCATATTGTCGCTAATTGAAAATTCCATCTCTCACGAACGGCCTCGGGCCGCCTCCCTCGTAAAACCGCAAGCTATCACCGCGGACGGACCTGTTCCAGACAAAAGCTTCCCCGACGTTTAGAGACTTTTCAACCCGCGCGAGTTGGGGCATGCTGTTCGATCAACATTCGGAGGAACCATGCTCACAGCCCTTTTAATCGCCGTCCTGCTGCTTCTAGTGGCGCTTTTCGTTCTCCAACTGACCGGAGGAACGAAAGTCAACACGCGCCTGGACGAGTTCAGTCGCCAAAGCGGCGCTCAGACCGAGCAGGGGGAGGCGCGGATTCAAAAACTCGAGGACATCTTCCGCGGACTGGAAAAAGACCTGCGCGAGGACGTGGAATCCGTGCGCGTGAAGGTCGAGGAGTCTCTTGAGAAGAATTCCCGGCAACTGGGCGAGCGCGTCAAGGAACTGATCGACACCAACGAGAAACGGCTGGGCGAGATTAGCGGCAAGGTCGAGGAACGGCTCGAAAAGGGATTTGAAAAGACCAGCAAGGTTTTCGAGGACGTGCTGAAGCGGCTCGTGGAGATCGACAAGGCGCAGGAAAAAATCGCGGAGCTTTCCGGCAACGTGGTTTCGTTGCAGGAAGTGTTGTCGGACAAACGTTCCCGCGGCGCGTTCGGCGAAGTGCAATTGAACGCGTTGATTTCGAACATCATGCCGGCGGACAGCTATTCGTTGCAGCACACCTTCGAGAACGGGGTCCGCGCCGACTGCGTCCTGTTTCTTCCGGAGCCGACCGGCACGATCTGCATCGACTCCAAGTTTCCGCTGGAGAGCTATCAGAAAATGGTCGATTTCGATCTGGGCGACGCGGACCGCAAAACCGCGGAACAACAGTTCCGGCAGGACATTAAGAAACATATCAAAGACATCGCGGCGAAATACATCATTCCCGGCCAAACCTCCGACGGCGCGATGATGTTCATTCCCGCGGAAGCGATCTTCGCCGAAATCCACGGACACTATCCCGAGTTGGTGGAGGAAGCGCAGCGCGCCCGCGTCTGGCTGGCTTCGCCCACGACCATGATGGCGGTGCTGACCACGTCGCGCGCCGTGCTGAAAGACGCCGCGACCCGTCAGCAGGTGCATATCATCCAAGAGCATCTCGTCGCGCTTTCGAAAGATTTCGAGCGTTTTCAGACACGGATGGATAAACTCGCGACGCATATTGGGCAAGCCAACAAAGACGTGGGCGACGTGCAAGTCTCCGCGAAGAAGATCACCAGCCGTTTCACGAAGATCGAGAAGGTTGAGTTGGAGGGCGAGGAGTTCAAGTCGCTCGATGAGCCGGACGCCTAGAGGACGCCCTCCGCGTCGTCCTTTTCCTCGGCCCGTTCGAAGCGTTCGCAGGTATCCGTCGACTGAACCTCTTTCTTATGAAGCGCGCAGAATTGCGTGAAGGGATTCACGATGTAGTTCGCGCAGTAGCGGCAGAGATTTTGGCTCTCGTCTTCGTCGAACACCTCCACTTTCGCGGAGCGGTCGGCCTCGGTGAAAACCGCGGGCTCGCTGGTTTTTTCTTTGAAGGGGACGTCGGATTCGTCCGCGTATTCAAACCCGCAACTTGAACAGATCAGTTTTTCGCCCACCTTGGTGAAGCCGTCATAGCGCGCTTCACGTTTAAGGAGGGTGTCCGCGCCGCAATTCCCGCATATGATTTCTACCGCTTTCATGCTGGAATATGTATATTGCCGAGATCGATTGAACAAGCCACGAATGAGGAACGAATGAGAAAAATCGCGGATTGGGGAAACTATCCCGTGATAGAGGCCGATGTGTCGGGATTCGACACCGCGGATCAATTGCGGCGCGAACTGGAACCGCCCGGGGAGGTCATCGCCTTCGGCAACGGCCGTTCATACGGCGACGCCTCGCTGCAAAAGCGGATGCTGCTGACGCGGCGTTTCAACAAGTTCCTCTCGTTCAACGAGGAGACCGGCGAGCTGTGTTGCCAAGCCGGGGTGTTGCTTTCCGAGATCCTGGATGTTTTCGTGCCGCGCGGTTGGTTCCTGCCGGTCACGCCCGGCACCAAGCAGATCACGATCGGTGGCGCGATCGCCGCGGACGTTCACGGCAAGAATCACCACGTGGACGGGTCCTTTGGCCAGCATGTCGTGTCGATGGACGTGATGCGGAACGAAGGGTCGATCATTACCTGTTCCCCGACGGAAAACGCGGATTTTTTCAAGATCACGGTCGGCGGCATGGGGCTCAGTGGAATCATCCTCAGCGCCGCGTTCAAGCTTCGGAGAATCGAGACGGCCTACATCAGGGAGGAGACGCGGCGCGCCTCCAACCTGGACGAAATCATGGATTCGTTCGAGGCGTCGACCGACTGGACCTATTCGGTGGCGTGGATCGACTGCCTCGCGAAAGGCGACGCGATGGGACGCAGCATCATGACGCGCGGCGAGCACGCGACCGCGGGCGACCTGGTGAATCAGGCGCGTCAATCCGCGCCGTTGAAGCTCAAGAAAGGGTTGAAGCTGGACGTGCCGATCACCCTCCCGAACTTCGCGCTCAATCCGCTCAGCATGAAAGCGTTCAACGTGCTCTACTACAACAAGACGCGCCCCGGGACCCACCAGCGCGTGGTGGACTACAACGGCTTTTTCTACCCGCTCGACGCGATCGACAACTGGAACCGGATTTATGGAAAGCGCGGTTTCACGCAGTATCAATTCGTCATTCCCAAAGAGGCCGGCCGCGACGGCATGCGGGCGATTCTGAAACGGATCACCGATAGCGGGCTGGGCTCCTTCCTCGCGGTGCTCAAGCTTTTCGGCGAGCAGGAGAGTTTCATGTCGTTCCCGATGGCGGGCTACACGCTGGCGCTCGACTTCCCGATCTCGGTCAAGGCCATGGAGCTGTTCAAGGTGCTGGACGCGATGGTGGCGGATTACGGCGGCCGCCTTTACCTCGCCAAAGATTCGCGCATGAACGCCGAGATGTTTGAGAAGACGTATCCCAACGCGGACGAGTTCCGGCAGGCGATCGCCATGCTCAATGAAGGGGAGACCAAATTCGCGTCGCTGCAATCCAAACGAATCGGGATCACATCATGAAAAACGTTTTAATCCTCGGAGCCACGTCCGACATGGCGCGGGCCATCGCGAAAAAACACGCCGCGGAAGGGTGGGGACTGACGCTCGCCGCGCGCGACCCCGAGGCGCTCGACCCCATCGCGAGCGACATCCGGATTCGATCCACGGTGGATATCCAAACCGTCCCGTTCGACGCGAAGGACTTCGCGAACCATCAAAACCTGTACGATTCCTTGGACGTCAAACCCGACGTCGTTATCGCCTGTTTCGGCTACATGGGCGATCAGGATCAGGCGCGCTCCGACCTCGGCGAAATCGAACGAACCATCGCGGTCAATTTCACGGGCATGGCCACGATGCTGAGCGTGGTCGCGGCCGATTTCGAGCGCCGCGGCTCCGGCGCCATCGCGGCGATCAGTTCCGTGGCGGGCGATCGCGGCCGACAGAGCAATTACGTGTACGGAAGCGCGAAGGCGGGCCTGACCGCGTATCTTTCCGGGTTGCGGAATCGCTTGGCGAAGAAGGGCGTTCACGTGATGACCGTCAAACCCGGCTTCGCCCGAACCAAGATGACGGAAAACCTCGAACTGCCCGCCGCGCTGACGGCCTCGCCGGAACAGATCGCCGACGCGGTGTTCAATGGCTTGGAAAAGAAAAAGAACGTGGTCTACACGCTTTGGCCGTGGCGCTACATCATGCTGATCATCCGCCATATCCCCGAATTCATCTTCAAGAAAATGAAGATGTGACCGGCGTGAAGAATGATCGGTGAGGCGTGCTCGTTCTTATTGGTCGATTCGCAACCGCAAGAACAACCGCTCATGCCCGGGCGGAATGGAGTTGGTCACGAAGTCCAGCGTGGCTCCCACGTTGGTTCCCATGATCGCGTAGCCCGCGTTCGTCCACGCCGCCGTCGCCAGATTCGTGCTGGACTCAACCGTGTAGATGAGACTCGGGTCCTCGATTCGCTGGGCATGCACGTAATAGAAGATTCCTTCCGCGCCGACCAGCGTCGGTTGCCACCCGACATCCAAGTCGTTGGTTGGATCCCCGCCCAACGCGTACTCGCCCAGATCCATCAGCCCGTCGCCATCCGTATCATTCGTTTCCGCTCCGGAACCAAGCCCGTGGGAAACCAGCCACGCGCCCAAGAGGTCGCCCACGCCGGTGCCGTCGATCTGGTTCAGATAGGCGATGAGATCGTCCCTTTCATCCGTCGTGAGATTGTAGCCGGAGACTGAAAGGTCATGGGCCGAACCGTCTTGGCCAAGGGGCGCGACGGCGTCGAACCGGCCAAAGACCGCGGCGACGGTTTCCGCGCCGCCGTCGTGCAGGTAGGGGGCCGAAGCATGGAGCCCCAGCAGCGTGGGGGAATCGATGCCGACCAGCGAATTCGTGCCGCCACCCAGCCGTTGTCCCGAAGAAGGCTTGATGGTGCCGACGTCATGGAGAGTGATTGGCGGGATACTTCGTCCGACAACACTGTCGGTGAACTCGGTTGCCGGATTGTGACACGACGCGCAGGTAAGCGCGTTGCCCGATTGCGTGATCAAGGTTCCTTCGAACAATCGTTTGCCGGTCACGGCCGCGGGGGTAAGGCTTCCATTGGAATTCCGGTATGGACTTTTTTCGACGCTCTCCACGCCCAGCGAAGTCACGTAGGCCGCCAGCGCGTCGAGATTGGTGCTGATTCCGGCGTTGGACGCGCCCATTGACGGGTTGGGACCTCCAAGTTCCGCGAGGAATCCGTCGCCGCCAAACGCGTTGACCATATCCAGTTCAAAGTCCTGAATCTCGTTGAAGTTGGCGCTCCAGTGCACGTTGCCATGACCGTTGCCGGATCGCCCCCGAAGATTGGTCGTGTTGCGCAGGCCTTCTCCGCGGTCGGTGAAGTCCCAGGTGCGGCCGTCGTGATCGCCATCCTGGTGGCAGATCGCGCAACTCAGATATCCTTCAAAGCTCATGCGTTCATCATCGGCGTTATAGAAGATTTGTTTACCCAGCAGCACATCGGCCGCGAACAGTTCGCTCGAGACCGTATTGATCGTGGCTAGTGCCGGCTGGTCGAAGTCGCCCTTCGTCAACGCGTCGGTGAGATCAAAGATCGTGATGGTTCTATCATTAAGGTTCTTGACGAATAGCCGGTCGGTGACTGCATCGAACGCGAGGCCTTGTGGCGCGAACCCGGTCGACAGGGTGGCGATTATGCTGCCGCTATAGGTATCCAACACCTTGACTTCATTATTGCCCTGCATGGCGATGAACAGGTAGTCGCCCAGGGGCGAGAAGGCCAATGCCGTGGGTTGCGATGAATCATCGATATCGAGGCGATCAGCGACGATTTCCGTCTGAGAGGAAAGGTCGATCTTGGAAATGAGTGTCCGCACCGTGGTGTCGGATGTCAGCGCCTGACCATCCCTGAAACCACCGCGTAGAATGTTGTCTTTCTTCGCCGTGACATACGCGAATTGATTGAGTGGGTCGATGGCTATGTCGGCCAAATAGTTCGGCACCCCTCGGCCTTGTTGCCCATCCTCGATAGAGGTGGTGTCAAGATCCAGGGATATGGTCGTTTCGAGGCCGATGCCCGGCGAGTCGGCGTTGTTAAACAAACGGACCTCGCCGCCCGCGTCCGGCGAGATGAAGCGGTTGACCAGAATCTGGTCGGTGTTCGCGTTCACCGCGATCGCGGCGGGCGTGGGTCCGGCGTTCAGGACAACATCGATCCTCAAGGGCGAAACGGTCGGGTCAATCCGCGCGACCTTGCCGCCGCCTTTGAGCGTGACGTAGGCGTACTCCTTCCTGTTGTTGAAGACCACGTCATGGGGACGGGAGCCATGGCCGAAGTCGATCGTATCAATCAAGGCGCCGCTCGAACCGTCGCGCGTTTCGAGCCGGTCGTCGTCCAGGCAGGTAATCCACAGGTTTCCCGCGTCATCCAAGGCGATGCCGCGGGGATCGTTGCCGACGGAAAATTCGTGAACCTTGGCCAGCGTATCGGCGTTGATCGCCGTCACGGTGTTGTTGTCGGGGTTGACGCACCAGACCAACCGGTTGGTCTGGTCGAGAATGATCGGACCGCCCTTGGTGGCCGGCGCGCCCGCCGGAGGAACGGTTACCGTCGCTACCATTGATTTCGAAGCCGTCCGCGCCGGAACGCCACTGTCGCGCAACTGAACTTGCACATAATAATGACCCGCGTTGGTATAGGTGTGGCTGATGTTCGCGTCCGAAACACGGAACGTTGTCGGCGGACTTCCGTCGCCGAAATCCCAGCTGTATTCAAGTGGCGCCAAACCATTGGTGGCGAGCACGGAAAAGTCGGTCGCGCCCGCGACCGGAGCCGGATAGGGTGTGGAGGAAATGTCGATAATCGTGATCGGATCGCCGTCGCCCGCCGCGGCGGTTGTGAAGTCGAAGGAATACGAAGCCATCGAGTTTCCCACGGCGTCTTGAATGCCGTTAAGCTTGACTCGGTACGTTGTGCTCTCGGCGAGAACCGAGTCCGGTGTGAAGGTGATGATGTCCTTGTCCGTGGCGTTCAACGTGCCGGTTAAATCCGGGCCGTTTGGAAGCGGAAAGACGCGAAACGTATTGGTGTTGACGCTTTTGTAGCGAAGTGTTTCGTGAATGATGACGCCGATTCGGGTTTTGACGTGCTGGCCGATGGCGCCGTTGGTCGGACTGTGGTACGCGACCGTTGGCGGGTGGGAGTCGGGGGCCGCCTGATGGGCGAAAATCCGCGTGCGGTACGGCCCCGCGAAATCGGGAATCGTTCCTTGTTCGCTATTTTCGGCGCTGACAAACAGGTTTCCCAGCGGGAGCATGTATTCGCCATTGTGTTCGTGGACATCAAGCAGGGCGGGATCGCCGCCGCTATCCAGGGGCGACATATCATAGACGCCGCAACCCAGAAACATGATGTTGTCCTGAAACTGGGCGTATCGCGTCCGGCCAAGCAGACCGCTGCCGTTACCATTGTTGTTGATGAACGAGACATGCTCTAGATTCCACGGGTCGGAAAAATCGACGAATGAGCAATCGTCGCCATCTCCCGTGCCCTTGACGTTCGGAATCACGATGTAATGCTTCCAGATGGCGGCTTCATAGGCCTCCACCGTGTTGTCATCGGAGTCCCACTGAGGGCTAAGGTCTTGTATCGCGTCCATGAAGATCGGGTTGGCCGGATCACTGATGTCGTAGGTCGCGACCGCCCGCTCATCCTGCCCGCGGATTCCGACAACAATCAACAGGTTGCCAATCGGGATCGACAGCGCTCCAAATCCGTGCTCATCGGCAACCCCCACCGTCGTTCCGTCGCGCGCGTCATGGATGTTCACGCTGCTTCCGCCCGAGTATTGATAGGGAAGGAGCGAGCAACCGCGGCCGCCCATGTCTTTAACCGTGTAGCCGGGAGGGTTGACGTAGAACATGTTGAGCGGGTCGCTCACATTAAGATACTCGTCGGCGCGGGCGTTGACCCTGTAATCGGGAAGGAGCACCTGGGCGGTGTGCATGCCGCGTTCTCCGCCGAAGCGACCAGCTTCAACGGGATTGGACGGATCCGAGAGATTCCAGGTGTGGACGGTATGGCTGCCGCCGTCCGTGACGAGCGCGCGGGTATCCATGTAGAGATAGCCATCAATGTAGTCCAGAACAACCGTGCGCACATCCAGATCCGTGTTGTTCGAGTCGGTGTTGAATTCGGCCAATAGCGTTCCGACGACCTGGTTGGTGTTGGGGATGCCGGGCCCCGATTCAACAACCAGCGGTGGCTCGGAAGGAGGTTCGGTCAATGAAGAGGTCACGTCCAGCGTGATGAAACCGAGGCCGTTCATTCGGTAGGTATCCGTATTGGAGGCGCCCGTGGCCACGATGATCAAATCGCCGTTCTCAACGGTCCATCCGCCGCCTGCCGCGCCGCCAGAGCCACTGTAATCCTGATCCCATAGCGCCTCGACAACGCGTCCGGCGCTAACATCATAAACGATTAAATCCGTCCTGTCGCCGGGACCGAATTGCTCGAATGCGAGTTCTTCTATCACGAGAGAAGAAGTCGGTTCCATCGAGGACGAGTCCACCGTGAAAACCATTGCTTCCGCTGTGCCGGAAAAACGCGTCACGTTGGTGTCATTCGTAACGCTGGACGAATCAACACCAAAATGACCGCCACTCGACGCGAGAATCGCATCCATTTGAACGGCGTCCAACCCCGAAATATAAGCATCCAATGTCCCATTCGTCGCCGCGTTCCGAGCCGGAGAGGAACCTCCCGCGGAATCCCACCCATAATAGGCCGTCGCCGTGATGGATATTTTTTCAGCAGGGGTAAAAAGCCCCGCGCCGTCCAATGTTCCCGTCGAGGCGCCACCGCCAATTCCAAGAGGCGTGGCGTTGAGACCATAGATGGTCCATACTTTAGAGGTGTCATTATCCCCGTCGTTGGTGTTGGATATGACGATCGACGCGTTTACAAGAGGGGAAAGAGCGAAGAGGAGAAGTCCAACCGCGCGAAAGGTATGTAAACGAGTTTTTAAAGGCATGATGATCACCTCGTTTCACACGGTAATAAGCGATACTTATATCGGTATCCCATTGGGCTTCCGGCCTCCCGCGCCGAGCTCGACTTAGTCGCGGCTATATCCCTTCACCATTTAGCGCATCAACTTGAGCACTAAACACGTACAAGATGATCAATGCGATAATGTATCAAAAATGTCGATAAAAAACCGAAGGATCAAACTTTGGAGGATCGATATGAAAACGCCTGAAACAGCCGCGTTCTACACGGCCGCGCTGATCTGGACCGATAGAAACGATCCGACACGATTCCAAAAAGCCGGCCGAATGGAATCGGTCGGCGTTGCGTTCACGTAGGTCTTATTCGCCCTGTTTCAGAAGGCCATCGAAATATTCGATGGTTTTGGCGAGGCCTTCGCGCAATGGAACGGTCGGTTCCCAGCCAAGCTTTTCCCGCGCGAGGGTGATGTCGGGTTTTCGCTGTTTCGGGTCGTCCGCGGGTAGCGGTTCAAACACCAGCTTGGAACCTGAATTGGTGAGCTCGATCACGTTTTCCGCGAGTTCGAGCATGGTGAACTCGCCGGGATTGCCGATGTTGATCGGACCGGTCACCTCGTCGGGCGAGGCCATCAGACGAATCCATCCCTCAATCAAATCGGAAACATAGCAGAACGACCGCGTCTGTTCGCCATCGCCATAGATGGTGATGTCCTCGCCACGCAGCGCCTGCATGATGAAATTCGAAACCACGCGGCCATCGTTCGGGTGCATCCGCGGGCCATAGGTGTTGAAGATGCGAACGACCTTGATACGCAGGGCGTGTTGGCGCCAGTAATCGAAAAACAACGTTTCGGCGCATCGTTTGCCCTCGTCGTAACACGAGCGGATGCCGATCGGGTTAACGTTGCCGAAATAGGATTCCGGTTGCGGGTGGATGGAGGGGTCGCCGTACACCTCGGAGGTCGACGCCTGGAACACCTTGGCCTTGACGCGTTTCGCGAGCCCCAACACGTTGATGGCGCCATGCACGCTGGTTTTCGTGGTCTGCACGGGATCGAACTGATAGTGGACGGGCGACGCGGGGCAGGCGAGGTTGTAGATTTCATCGACTTCAACGTAGAAGGGGAAGGTGACGTCGTGCCGCATCAGTTCGAAATAGGGATTATCCATCAAATGCGCGATGTTGGCTTTGCGCCCGGTGAAAAAATTATCCATGCAGATAACGTCGCACCCTTCGTTGAGCAATCGCTCGCACAAAAAAGAACCTAGAAAACCGGCCCCGCCTGTCACCAATACGCGTTTCTTAATCAGATCCTTCATGACGATATTCCCTTCTCGTTTTTAAATAGCATAATCTTCCCATCGTCCACTCCGAAACTTATTCCAATTATCGGGATTATAAGCAATAGTCATTTGATTCAAATTAAGGAGCGGCATGTCAAATTCGTGGCGAAAACAGGTGGTTGGCAAAGAGCAATGGATGGAACGATTGCCGACCACGGATAAAAAACTTCACGCGATGTATTCGTCGGTGACGGACTGCATCGTGACGGACCAATCCATCATGACGTTGCCGGTCGACGATCACATGGTTCATCGCGGCGACGGCGTTTTCGAGTCGCTCAAATGCGTGAGCGGCAGCATCTACAACATGGAAGATCATCTGGCCCGTCTGGAGCGCTCGTGCGCGGCGCTCGGCATCGAACTTCCCATTCCCGTCGAAGGCGTCGCGGACGTGATCGTTCAAACAACGCGGGCGGGAGGGTGCCGCGACGCGCTGATTCGCCTGTTGGTTTCGCGCGGCCAAGGCACGATGGGGGTCAACCCCTACGAGTGTCTGCGTTCCGAGTTTTACGTGGTGGTTTATGAATCGCCCAAGGCGAACCTTGATCGGATGCCCGACGGCGTCAGCGTGGCCATCAGCAAGATTCCGATCAAACCCGGCGTCTTCGCCCGCGTGAAAACCTGTAATTATCTGCCCAACGTTCTCATGAAAAAAGAAGCCGTGGATCTTGGCGTCGACTTCACGATTTCGTTGGACGAAAACCGTTTTCTCGGGGAGGGCGCCACGGAGAACATCGGCATCG
>JARFRL010000139.1 GCA_029287275.1 Pontiella desulfatans | reverse complement strand
CCGAAGATGAAGCCGGTGAGCAGGGCGATGGTTTGATCGTGGAACTTCTTGAAGATCCAGGAAAGCACGCGGGCGAACGCCGCGAGGCCCAGCACCGCGCCGATGCCGACCGGTAGGATGACGCCGAAGTTGAAGGTGTTCACCGCGTCGATCATGACGAGCTCGTAGTTGCCCATCAGCAACAGCACGAAGGAGCCGGACAGCCCGGGCAGAATCATGCTGCACATCGCGACCGCGCCGCAGAGCATGAGATAGGGGAACGACGCGTTTTCCGCGGCGGGCTCGAGAAACGCGATCGCGACGGCGATGGCCGTGCCCGCGCCGAACAGCAACAAGACGGCGCCGTCGCGTTTGCTGATCTTTTTCCCGACGAAGTAGACGGACGCGAGGATCAGCCCGAAGAAAAACGACCAGATATGAACGGGGTGGTTCTCGAAAAGATACTCCAAAACCCGCGCCACGCTCAGAATGCTGACGACCACGCCGATGCCGATCGCGGACAGGAACTTCATGTCGACGTGCTCGAACAGCTCCTTGAATTTGAACGCGCAGGCCAGCTTGATCGCGGTGAGATCAAAGGACTTGATGGCGTTGATCAGCTTCTCGAAAATGCCGGTCAGCAGGGCCATGGTGCCGCCGGACACGCCTGGAATCACGTTCGCCGCGCCCATCAGCGCGCCTTTGAGAATGTTGAAGATGTAGCCGATCATAAAACGCCGCCCCAGTGCTTGTTAATGTGAAAAGAAAGTAGTAGGGATTACCGGTAACGAAGTCAATTTCATCTAAAGAAAAGGAAACAATCATGACGGATCAGGAAATTTTGGACGCGGTTAACGTGGTCATGGACGACGAAGTCTCCCCGGCGCTCGCTTCGCACGGCGGCGGCGGAACGGTCACCAAAGTGGAAAACGGCGTGGTCTTCATCGAACTCGAGGGCGGCTGCAAGGGGTGCCCCGGCGCTCGCATGACCATGAAGAACGGGATTGAAACCCTCCTGAAGGAACGCGTTCCGGAAGTGAAGGAAGTGATCGACGACACCGACCACATGTAGTCCGCGCTTCGCGGATTTCCAATACGCGTCGGCGAACTTTCGTCGGCGCTTTTTTTTTGGGGTCGAGGCCTCGCGGGGAAAACAATTGAACAGGCCTTGCCAATTTGCGAGTATCTCGCTCCATGGAATCGCTGATGAAGCTCAATAACGGGTTTCCATCGGTCATGCCCGGAGATCTTTAGATGAAAATTCTGATTGCCGAGGACAACGCGTTCTCTCGTACGTTGCTGAAAAAGACGCTCACTAAAGCCGGCTACGAGGTGCTCGCCGCGGAAAACGGCGACGTGGCCTGGGAGATTCTACAACAGGACGATCCGCCGAAACTCGCGCTGATCGATTGGATGATGCCCGGCATCAGCGGCATCGAACTCTGCCGAAAGATCCGCGCGATCGACAGCGCGATTCCGCTCTACATGATTCTGCTCACGGCCAAGACCGACAAAGAGGACGTGTTGGAAGGTTTCGCCGCGGGCGCGGACGATTTCATCAAGAAGCCGTTCGATAGCGGCGAGTTGCTGGCGCGCATCCAGGTGGGCCGCCGGTTGGTCGAGCAGCAGGCGCTGCTCTACTGCCTGATTGATTCGATCCCGGATCCGATTTACGTCAAGGACAGCCGCGGAAGCTATTTGGGATGCAACTCGGCCTACGCCCATTTCGTCGGCTCCGAGGCCGATCAGATTGTTTCGCTGTCCGCCGTGGACGTGCTGCCGGCCGAGCAGGCGCAAAGCGCCCACATGGAAGACCTGCGCGTGCTCGCGAACGGCGAGCTCTCGGAAACCGAAGGCTGGGTGACGGACTTCGCGGGAGCGCGGTATTATCACGACACCGTCAAAATCCCGTACCTCGAGTCCGCCGCGGGCTCGACCGGCATGATTTCCATCAGCCGCGATCTGACCAAGCGCATGGAGATGGAACGGGAGATGCGCCGGCTCGCGGTCGCCGTCGAGCAGTCGACCGAGTCGATCATGATCACCGATGTCGACGGCGTCATCCTCTACGTCAACGCGGCGTTCGAGACGAACTCCGGATACACGTCCGCGGAAGCGGTCGGTCAGCATCCGGACCTGCTCAAAAGCGGCAAGCACGAGGAGAGCTTCTTTGACGAGCTGTGGGCCACCATATCCGGCGGCGAGACGTGGTCCGGCGAACTGATCAACCAAAAGAAGGACGGCGATATTTATGTCGAGGAGGCGGTCATCTATCCGATCCGCGACACCGCGGGCGCCGTGGCCAACTACGTGGCGATCAGCCGCGACATCACGCAGGAACGCGAGATCGAGAAGCACCTGCGGCAACAATCCAAGATGAACGCGATCGGCGAACTCGCCGGCGGCGTCTCGCACGATTTCAACAACATCCTCACGGCGATCCTCGGTTACGTCGCGCTTTGCATGAACTCGGTCGACGAGGAGAGCAAGGTGTACGGCTATCTGAAGGAGATCGTCAAAGCGGGGGATCGCGCCACGAAACTCGTTCGGCAGATTCTAACGTTCAGTCGGCAAGAGGAGCAGGCGTTTCATTCGATCGAGCTTCAACCCATCATCGAGGACTCCTTGAGCATGGTCCAGACGACCATGAAGCGGAACATATCGCTCGAGAAGGACATCGATTCCTCCTGCGGATCGGTGCACGGCGACTCGACGCAGCTTCAGCAGGTGATGGTCAATCTCTGCACGAACGCCGCGCACGCGCTCGGCAAGGAGGACGCCGGAACGCTGAGCGTTTCGCTCAAGCAAATCGAGATTCTGGATGGAAAGGCGGATGAGCGGTTGGTGGACCTCAATCCCGGATTCTACGCGTGCGTCTCGGTCGCGGACACCGGTTGCGGCATGCCGCCCGAAGTGATGGAGCGCGTTTTCGAACCCTACTTCACCACCAAGAAAAAAGGCGAGGGAACCGGATTCGGTCTGTCGATCGTGCACGGCATCGTTCGCAAGCACCGCGGTCTGATCACCGTGGCGAGCGAGGAAGGAAAGGGCACCACGTTCACGGTCTACCTGCCCTTGCTCATGGACACGCCCGAGCAACGCGAAACCGCCAAGAAGAAGGCGACGCCGGAAGGCCATGGCCGCGTGCTGTTCGTGGACGACGACGAAACGGTGCTTTCCATGGGTCGCGAGATTCTCGAATCGTTCGGCTACGGCGTCGTGACCGCGACGAACGGCCGCCGCGCCTTGCAAATCTTCAAAAACGACCCCGCCGCCTTCGACGTGCTGGTGACCGACTACAGCATGCCGGAAACCAACGGATACGATTTGATCCGTTCGGCGCTGGAGCTCCGCGCCGACATTCCGGCGATTCTTTGCAGTGGATACATGGAAAAGGTGGACGGCGAGGACCTGAGCCGTTTGGGCCACGCCGCCTTTCTCGCGAAACCGCTCGATTGGCGCGAGCTGAGTCGAACGATTCAAGGCGCGATCAATAAATCGTCCTGATTCGGCAGAAAGACAACCATTCGCGGGATGGTGGCATTGAAGATGCTTGGGTATTGAACGTTATGTTAAGGATATCCTATGAAGAGAATTGATCAGTATCTTGAAGAAATGCTGGAAAAAGGCGCCAGCGACATTCATCTGTCGACCAACCACCAGCCCTGCTTCCGCGTGGACGGCGAGATGCAGTTTCAGCGCGGCACGGAGAAGTTCACGGAGGATGAGTTGCGCGAGCTGCTCTATGAATTCACTCCGGAGCGCAACGTTAAGGAGTTGGAGGAAAGCTGGGATACCGACTTCGCGTACGAGCTGCCCGGCGCGGCCCGTTTTCGCGTGAACATCTTTCTCGATCATGAGGGCATCGGTTGCGTCATGCGGCAGATTCCGTCGCGCGTTCCCACTTTTGAGGAATTGAACATTCCGGAAGGCGTGCGCTCGTTCTGTTTTTTGAACAAAGGACTCGTCATCGTGACCGGTCCGACGGGCAGCGGCAAATCGACCACGCTCGCCGCGATGGTCGATCTGATCAACCGCACGCGTCGCCAGCATCTCATCACCGTCGAGGACCCGGTGGAATTCAAGCACCGCTCGCTAGGTTGCCTCGTCAACCAGCGCGAGGTGCACGTGCATACCAAGAGTTTCTCGACGGCCCTGCGCGCCGCGTTGCGCGAAGATCCGGACATCGTGCTGGTGGGGGAGATGCGCGACCTCGAAACCATGGAAATCGCGATTGAAACCGCGGAAACCGGCCACTTGGTTTTCGGAACGCTGCACACCAACACCGCCTCGACCACCGTGGATCGCATCATCGATAAATTTCCCGCGGACCGTCAAAACCAGATCCGCTCCATGTTGGCCGATTCGCTTAAAGGCGTGATCGCCCAGACCCTCTGCAAACGCATCGGCGGCGGACGGATCGCCTCGTGCGAGATTCTCGTGGTGACTCCCGCCGTCTCGGCCAACATCCGCGAAGGCAAGACGCACCAGATTCCTTCCATCATGCAGACCGGTCGCAAGGTCGGCATGTGCACCTTCGCGGACGACTTGCTGAGTTTGGTCCAACGCGGAGTCATCTCGCCGGAAGAGGCGTACGCCAACGCGATCGACAAGCCGTTCCTGCAGAAGAAATTCAAGGAAGAGAACATCGAACTCGACCTTTCCTTGACCGCTTTGGACGACATCGACATGCAGATGGACGAGTCCGAGAACGCGTCGAAAAGCGAGAAGGCGCGCAAGAAGCTGCACATCAATCCGCGCGACGTCACCGCGTTGCGCGAGCTGATCCTGATCCTCGCGACGGACGAAAACCCGGACGAGCGCAACGGCCACGAATCGCTCGAATACGCGCAGAAGTTGCTGGACCTCACCGGACAGAACGACGCCCTCACGCTCGTGCTGATCAGCGCGTCCTACGGCGAGCTCGCCCACTTCGGAGAAGCCACGGAATGGGCCAAGAAAGCGCTCAAGGTCGCCAAGGCCAACAAGCAGAAGGAGCTCACGACGCGGATCACCCGCTACATCAATCTCTATAAGCGCGGCATTCCGCTCCGCGGCGAGGCCGTCTGATCCGCCGTCGCGCGGGTGTTCAAACCCCGAGAATTCGTTTTACCTAAAAGCCGATCATGTTAATACTATATCTTCGCGTTCAAACGGAGATATATCATGACGGATCAAGCCAACGGTTCTTTCGCGCCGCCGCCGCGGGTCAGCGAGGGCGCGTATTATCCCACCTTCGCGAGCTATGAAAAAATGTACGCCCAAAGCGTCGCGAATCCCGAGGCCTTCTGGGGCGGGCAGGCCGAGATTCAGATCGACTGGTTTCATAAATTCACGCAGGTGATGGATTGCGACTTCTCGAACGGGATGGTCGCCTGGTTCCTTGGCGGCAAGCTGAACGTTTGTCACAACTGCGTCGACCGGCATCTGGGAACCCGCGGCGAGAAGGTCGCGATTCTCTGGGAAGGCGACGAGCCCGGCGACGTCCGCGAAATCACCTACCGCGAGCTGCACCGCGAGGTCTGCAAGCTGGCCAACGTGCTTCGGCATAACGGGATTCGAAAGGGCGACCGCGTCGCGATCTACATGCCGATGATTCCCGAGGCCGCCTTCGCGATGCTGGCCTGCGCGCGGATCGGCGCGGTGCACAACGTGGTCTTCGCGGGATTCAGCGCCGAGGCGCTGCGCGATCGAATTCAAGACGCGCGCTGCAAAGCGGTCATCACCGCGGACGAAGGCCGGCGCGGCCGGAAAGTGATTCCTCTGAAACGGCCGGTCGACGAGGCGGTCATGGCCTGCCCGACGGTGGAGCACGTGTTCATGGTTCGTCACACCGGAAGCAAGGTCCCGTTCTATGAACCGCGCGATATCGATCTGGGCGAGGCGATGAAGAGCGAGCGGCCCTACTGCCCGGTCGAGCACATGGATTCCGAGGACACGCTGTTTCTGCTCTACACCTCCGGCTCCACCGGCAAGCCCAAGGGCATCTCGCACACGAGCGCGGGCTATCTGCTCTACACGATGCTCACGCACCGCTACGTGTTCGACTACCGCGAGGACGACGTCTTCGCGTGCGTCGCGGACATCGGTTGGATCACGGGGCACAGTTACGTGGTTTACGGCCCGCTGGCCAACGGAGCGACGACGGTGATGTTCGAGTCCGTTCCAACCTATCCCGACGCGGGCCGCTACTGGGACATGGTCGAGCGCCACAAGATCACCCAGTTCTATACCGCGCCAACCGCCATCCGCGCCGTCGCGCGGTTGGGCGACGAGTTCGTGAAGAGATACGACCGCTCCAGTCTGCGCGTGTTGGGCTCCGTGGGCGAGCCGATCAATCCCGAAAGCTGGAACTGGTATCACGACGTGGTGGGCGAGGGGCGGTGCAACATCGTCGACACGTGGTGGCAGACGGAGACCGGCGGCATCATGATCACGCCATTGCCCGGAGCGACGCGTACCAAGCCCGGTTCCGCGACCTTCCCGTTTTTCGGAATTGTTCCGGTGCTGCTGGACGATCAAGGCCAGGAAATCGAGGGGAATGGCGTGTCCGGTCTGCTCGCGGTCAAAAGCCCGTGGCCCGCCATGGCGCGCACCATTCAGGGCGATCACGAGCGCTTCGCCCAGACCTATCTCGATCCCTTCCCCGGCTACTATCTCACGGGCGACGGATGCCGCCGCGACGAGGATGGCTATTATTGGATCACCGGCCGCGTGGACGACGTGATCAACGTTTCCGGACATCGGATGGGCACCGCGGAGGTGGAGTCCGCGTTGGTCAGCCACCCGGGGTGCGCCGAGGCCGCGGTGGTCGGCTTCCCGCACGAGGTGAAGGGCCAAGGCATTTTCGCGTACGTCATTCTCAAGGAAGGGTTCGACGCCGACGCGGAATTGATCGGGGAGTTGCGGAACGAGGTGCGCACGCATATCGGTCCGATCGCGGTGCCCGACCAGATTCTGATCACGCCCGGTTTGCCGAAAACCCGCTCGGGGAAAATCATGCGTCGCATCCTGCGCAAGATCGCGAGCCAAGAAACAGGCGATCTTGGCGACATCTCGACCTTGGCCGATCCTTCCGTGGTGGAGTTGTTGATCGAGCGGCGGGAAAAGATTTAAACCGCGAAACCCCGCGGAAGAGGAACGCGCTTTTTTCGCGGCAATATCTTTTCGTTTCTTGGGCCGTTTCGTACGCTCTGTGTTTCGCCGGATGAACGGCGCGTTAAACAGGGGGCGTGAAATGGTTGAAGGGCTGAAGTGGATGGGTGTTTTGTTGATGCTCGCGGTAAATCTCGCGGGCGCCGAAGAAGCCGGAGTCGGTTATCCGCCAAACGCGGCGGAGGAGCTGGTCGCGGCGGCGACGAAACAGGCGGTCGCGGAATCGAAGCTGCTGTTTCTAAAGTCCGGGTGGCCGGAGTGCGGCTACTGTCGGATGATGGATCGCTATCATCACACGCCGGAGGTGGAAACCATTCTGGGCGCGTATTACGTGGTGGTTTCCATCAACATTAACGACATGCCGGATGGAAAGGACGTCTTCAGCCGGTTCGCCAAACCCGGCGGGCCTTCTTGGGCGATCGCCAAGCCGGACGGAGACGTGATCGCTACTTCCTTCACGAACGGAGACAAAGGGAACACGGGGTTCCCGGTCAAGCCGAACGAATTGGCCCATTATTTTGGCGCCCTCGAAAAGGCGACGCCTTCCATCAGTCAGAACGAGTTGGACATCCTGTCCGCCCAGTTGCGTAAGATCTACGGCCGTTGAGGGCGCGGCCCAAAAGCGCCTATGGTTTGGGTTGCAAAGCGAACATATGCGTGTAGCATGCTCCCTTTCTGATTTTTAAAGGAGTATTTATGGCTAAAGAGGAATCAATCGAAGCGGAAGGCGTGGTTAAAAAAGTACTGCCCGCCACCATGTACCGAGTTGAACTGGAAAATGGACACGAGATTCTCGCGCACATTTCCGGCAAGATGCGCAAGCACTTCATCCGCATCGCCGTGGGCGACAAAGTCACCGTCGAAATTTCCCCCTACGACCTGGAAAAAGGCCGCATCACCTTCCGTCACCGCAACTAGCGGACACGCGCCATGGCGAATCGGAGTCTGTGGGGCAGCAAGGTTGGTTTTCTGCTGGCCGCCATTGGATCGGCGGTCGGGCTCGGAAACATTTGGCGCTTCGGCTACATGGCCTATGAAAACGGCGGCGGCGCGTTTCTCGTTCCCTACGTCGTCGCGCTGATCGTCGCCGGCGTTCCGCTGATGATTCTCGAGTACGCCCTCGGCCACCGCGAAAAAGCCTCTCCGCCACTCGCCTTCGCCCGCGTTCATCCGCTGTGGGAACCGCTCGGCTGGTGGATGCCCGTCGTCGCGTTCTTCGGCATCAACCTCTTCTACGCCGCGGTCATCGGCTGGTGCGTGAACTACTTCTGCTTCTCCCTCAATCT
>JARFRL010000107.1 GCA_029287275.1 Pontiella desulfatans | reverse complement strand
ATCAACGACTACAAACAATACATCTCGGGCATGTACTTCACCACGATCACGAAGGACAAGCCGTTCGTGCGGCAACTGCTCGATGGTCCGGAACAAAGCTGGTTGCCCATCATGAGCGGTCGCACGCCTCCGGACTTCCCGTTGAAGCAGGGCGTCGCGCTGAACCGACAGGACCAGATTTTCCTATCCGACCGCGACCGGTGGTCCTCGGCCAATGCTTCGCCGACCGCTCCCTAATTGATCGGAGGCCCGCGTGAAAATCATATTCATGGGATCCGCCGCGCTCGCGGTGCCGTCGCTCAAAGCGTTGCTTGATTCCGCCGCCGACGAAGTCGTCGGGGTCGTTTCCCAACCGGACCGTCCCGCGGGCCGGAAACGCGTCCTCACGCCCTGTCCATTGAAAGCCTTCGCCGAAGGGCGCGGCCTGAACGTCATGACGCCCGAAAAAATCGGCGAGCCCGCCGCGGTTCAGGCGCTGGCCGAGCTTCAACCCGATCTCCTCGTGGTCGTCGCGTACGGACAATACATCCCTCGGCGCGTGATCCAGCTCGCCCGGCGCGAGGCGATCAACGTCCACCCTTCGCTGCTCCCGAAATACCGCGGCTCCGCGCCGATCCAATGGGCCATTCTCAACGGCGACGCCATGACGGGCGTCAGCATCATCTATCTCGCCAAGAAAATGGACGCGGGCGATATCCTGCGGCAGGAAACCTATCCGCTGGGCGATGACGAAACCTCCGCGACGCTACATGATAAATTGGCCGTGGTCGGAGCGAACCTGTTGCTTGAGGCCATCGACGACATCCGGAACGACGCGGTCTCGCGAACGGTTCAAGACGAGTCGAAGATGGTGGAGATCCGCAAGCTGACGAAGGAAGACGGCGCGATTGATTGGACGCTACCCGCCACGGTGATCCGGAACCGGATCCGCGCCTTCGATCCTTGGCCGGGCAGTTTCTGCGCGTTGCCGAACGGCGACGCGTTGAAAATCTGGAAAGCCGATCTGGCCGATGGCGCGGGCGATCCCGGCGAGCTGCTGGACGATCAACTTTTGGTCGCGACGGGCGAGGGCGCGCTACGCCTCGCGGAAGTGCAGCCCGTTGGAAAAAAACGCATGCAAGCCGCCGCGTTTCTCAATGGATTTCCGTTGCCAAAAGGCGCGTGTTTGAAGTGAGGCGTGATTTATTGCGTGAAACGTGACGATTGAGGCGTGATTGCCTTGCGCTCGAGGTCCTCGGTCGGAAAAATTTTCACGTTTCACGTTTCACGTTTCACGTTTCACGTTTCACGTTTCACGTTTCACGTTTCACGTTTCACGTTTCACGTTTCACGTTTCCATAAAAAAACAACCCTTGGAAACCGCATCCTCCGCGGGATTTCCAAGGATTGAAAACAAAGCAAGGCCGAGCGAGCGGCCCGGCCTTGAAATGGATTAAAGCGATTAACGCTTATTTCTTTTTATGACGGTCCGCGCGACGGCGCTTGCGCCGCTTGTGGTTCGACATTTTGGTCTTGCGCCATTTCTTGATGGTACCCATGTTTTCTCCTAATTGTGTCCTAAAAGGGCTAGTACAGTAGTTACGCCACGACTTTATTCAAGCTAATTTCTATTATTCCTTCGGCGCCCGCGTTCTTCAGATCCGGAATGATTTCGCGGACGACGGACTCGTCGACCACGGTTTCGATCGCGAACCAACCGTCGTCGGTCAGCGAGTTGACGGTCGGGGAGTGCAGGGCCGGAAGGAGCGCCTTAACGGTTTCAAGGTTTTCCGCTTTAACATTCAGTTTCAGCAGGACTTTATCGTCCGCGTCCAAGGCTGCTTTCAGCAACAGGGCCACTTTTTCAAGCTTCTGTTTCTTCCAGTCATCCGCCCAGGCATCCTGAGAGCAGAAAAACTGCGTGTAGGACTCCATAATGGTTTCAACAATCTTCAGGTTGTTGGCGCGGAGGGAACTGCCGGTTTCGGTGATATCAACGATGGCATCTACAAAGTCAGGAACTTTCACTTCCGTGGCGCCCCACGAGAACTCAACCTCAGCTTTCACACCGTTCTTTTCGAGCCAGCGTTCAACAATGCCAACGCCCTCGGTGGCAATCTTCTTGCCTTCCAGGTCCTTAACGGAAGCAATGGCCGAGTCGTTCGGAACAGCCAATACCCAGCGGATCGGGCTCTTGCTCTGCTTCGAATAGACCATGTCGCACAGATTATGGACATCAGATCCGTTGGCTTCCACCCAGTCCAGACCGGCAATACCGGCATCCAGCATGCCATGCTCGACGTAGCGGCTCATTTCCTGAGCCCGCATCACGCGGATTTCAATCTCTTCGTCGTCAATCGACGGAAAATAAGAGCGCGAACCGCCCTTGATGCTGAATCCCGCTTTCTTGAAAAGCGCGTACGTCGACTCCTGCAAGCTGCCTTTTGGCAATCCAATGACCAGTTTATTCATAAATCCTTTTCCTTTGTTGGGTTGGGAAAGGCGGGAATATAGACGAACAAAGACGGGCGTCCAATACCGGAATGCTAAAAATTTGAAAACCTTGAAGCCTTTTCGAAAACAGCTTGTTCGCGTCCGCGAAAAGCTCTATCTCTATACGTCAATTCTTCACGCACCCGTGGCTCAATTGGATAGAGCATCTGGCTTCGAACCAGAGGGTTGCAGGTTCGAGTCCTGCCGGGTGCGCCATTTCGCCTTAAATAAAACCACTTCGGGGTTGTGCCGGGCCAGTTTGTTCAGTATTTTTTGAACATCATGAATGACGCTTCTGAAAAGATCCGTTCGCTCAGCGAAATCGAAAGCGAAGTCATCGCGTTGTTCACGCGCATGGCCGACTTGCTGAATTTGCCGCGTTCCGTGGGCGAGTTGTATGGCGTCCTGTTCATCTCTTCCGATCCGCTCTGTTTGGATGATTGCCGGATTCGG
>JARFRL010000099.1 GCA_029287275.1 Pontiella desulfatans | reverse complement strand
GACCTCGCGGAACTCGTCGCGGCTGTCGATCAGCCGGTCCAGCTCGGCGCGCATGTGCTCGAAGTCGCAATCGTCGACGCTGCCGGCGGAGGTGTGGCCGAACGGCGCGAGATAGTTGTCCACCTTCGAACCGCGGCTGATGCCGATGATGGGCACATGAAGCACCGAAGCGAGGATCAGCAAATGCAGTCGGCTGCTGATCACCAGATCCAACCGCCCCGCGATCGCGAGAATCTCGCCGGGCGGACGCCGCCCCCCGATCACCACGGAACGCGCCTGGTTTTTCATCTCGTCGCGCATTTCCTTCATGAGTTCCGCGTCGGTGGAATGATTCATCGGCAGGAACACGATCCGGTAGTCGCGGGCCGCCAACAGGTCGAGGAAGTCGATCAACTCCTTGCGGTGAACGATCTGCCGCTGGGCGGAAACGCAGAGGCCGATCTTGCGCGAGCCCGATTCCAGCACCTCCCGCGCGGCGCGCGTGAGCGTGATGTTTTCCCAGGGCTCGGGCTTCAGCAGTTCGGCGGAGTCGGCCCCGACGAGCGCGTCGGGCACGTCGCCGCAATCGTGGACCGCCCCCAGCGTTTCGGGATCGCGCAGCACGACGAGATCGCACCGGTTGAGCTCTTTGATGATTTTGGCCCGCGCCCGTTTTTCGGCGCGGCGCTCGATCCGTTCGACGAAATCGACGCGCTGGAAGGTGAGCGCCGACAACGCGTTGAGCACCGCGCGGCGGCGGCCCGGCAGCACGCGATAGAGGTAGGGGTTGAGCTGGTCGTTCATGCCGACGCCCCACACCACCGTTTTGGTGCCGACGTCGTGCGCGATCGCGAGCATCGCGAGCGGAATCTCGGGATAGTCGGAAAGGCCGGTCGCGCCGGCCCAAATGAAGACGTCGGCCCGGGCCAGGCAGGCGCGCATCTGTTTGTGGCTGTACGGGGCTTGGAACCCGAACAGCGGAACGGTGTACACGCCCAGCCGATTCTTCGTTTCGGTTTCGCTGTCGGTGCTGACCGTGATCCGCGCGTCCGGACACACCTCGCGGACGACGCCGACCACGCATTCAAGAATGGCTTCATCGCCGACATTGTTGCGACCGAAGGGAACGCCACCGAGTAGAATGTCGATGCTGGACATGCGCACCTTATGCCACGCGGATAGAACTTTTAATAGCCCGCTTTACAACATATTGTCCCGGGATGCGTGATTATCCCAACATTGACCGACTCGTTCTCGCGAGCGCCTCGCCGCGCCGCGCGGAGTTGCTCGCGTCGCTCGGCCTGGAGTTCGAGATCCGGATTCCCGACATCGACGAAACCCCGCGGCCCGGCGAGCGGCCCCAGGCGTTCGCCGAACGGCTCGCCCGCGAGAAAGCCGCCGCCATCGAGATCGACGCGGAAACGGTCCTGATCGCGGCCGACACCATCGTGACGCGGCAAGACGCGATTCTCGGCAAACCGACCGACGAGGCCGACGCCTTCACCATGCTCTCGAGCCTGGCGGGACGAACGCACGAGGTGATCACGGGGGTGTGCGCGCGGCGCGGCGCGGCCTTCCAGGTGTTCTCCGTTTCCACCGAAGTGGTCTTCCGCGCGCTGACGGAAACCGAGATCCGCGCCTACATCGCGGGCGGCGACCCGATGGACAAAGCGGGCGCGTACGCCATTCAGGGCGGCGCGGCGCATATGGTGAAAGCCATCCGCGGGTCGTACACCAACGTGGTCGGTCTGCCGCTCTGCGAACTTCACGAGGTTCTCGTTTCCTTTTGATTTAGACGGAGAGATAGCTTATTTTTCGCTCATACGAACTCTGGATGACTTAATGCTTTCACGCGATCCGAAAAAACTTCAGCGCGCCCTCCCTCCCTTTCTCTGGGCGTTCGGGATCGTGGCGACGGCCGAAGCGGCCGAGTCCGCGGGCGACCTGAGCCACCTCGAAACCGACACGGTCATCATCACCCTGCTGGCCTCCACGGTGTTGTTGCTGTTCGGCGTGCTGATGCGCTTGCGTCAGATGCGGATCGCCTTGCAGCGCAAATCCCAAGCGCTGGCGAAAAGCGAGCGGCACATTCGGTTGATGGGCGACAACCTCCCCAACGTGACCATCTTCCAGCTCACCCACTCGGCCAATGACGCGTTTAAATTCACCTATCTGAGCAAAGGCTACGAACGCGCGCTCGGGATCGACCGCGACCAGGTCTACCAAGACGCCCGGCTGGCGTACGACCACGTCTACGAAGAAGACCTGCCGTTGCTGACCGCCGCGTTTCATGAAGCCCGCGAGAAGATGGGCGTCGCGGAGCTCGACTTGCGCGTGCTCGACGTGACCGGAAAACTCAAATGGCTCCGCCTCAGCGCCGTGCCCCACATGGAGCAGGGCGACCTGGTGTGGGACGGCTTCATGCAGGACATCTCGATCAACAAGCACGTCGAGGACGCGTTGGTCGAGGAAAACCGCAACTTCCAAAACCTGTTCGAAACCATCGACGACCTGTTGCTCGTCTGCGATTTGAACGGACAATTGATCCACACCAATCCCTCCGTCGAACGGCGCCTCGCCTTCTCCCGCGCGGAGTTGCAAGACATGAGCGTTTTCGAACTCTACCCCGAGGAGTCGCGCGCCGAGATCTATCAAGTCATCGCGCGCATGCGGCAGGAACAAGCGACCACCTGCGGCCTGCCGCTGCGCACGAAAACCGGCGGAACGCTGCCCGTGGAGATGAACGTCTTCCAAGGCTTCTGGAAAAACAAGAAGGTCATCTTCGGCGTCGCCCGCGACATCGCCAGCCGCCAGCAAACCGAAAGCGCGCTGCGCGAATCGCGGCAGATGCTCCAGCTGATCATGGACACCATCCCGATGTCCGTCTTCTGGAAAGACAAGGACTCCGTCTACCTGGGTTGCAACAAAACCTTCATTCGCGAGTGCGGCTTCGCCAGTCTCGACGACGTGGTCGGCAAAACCCCCTACGATCTTTTCGACCCCTCCATCGCGCCGGAAGTCATCGAACGCGACCAAACCGTCATCCGCGAAAACCAGCCGGTCTTCGGCATCCTGCAGTCGCACACCCGCCCCGACGGCAGCATCGGCTGGCGCGAGATCAGTAAAATTCCGCTGCGCGACGAGGAGGGCCGCGCCGTGGGCGTGCTGGGCGTCTGGCGCGACGTCACCGAACAAAACCTCGCCGAAGAGCGGCTGAAACGCACGCTCGAGGACATGGAACGCTTCAACCAGTTGATGCGCGGCCGCGAGCGCCGCACGTTGGAGCTGAAGGCGGAAATCAACACCCTGCTCAAACAGCTGGGCCAAACCAAGAAATACCGGACCACCACCGACGAACTGACATGAACGCGACGAGAACCAACCAGGGAAAGAGGACCTACGGAAGCTTCGCCATCGCGGCGATGGCCTACGTGGCCGGCGTGGCCGCGTTCTCCGCCTGGTTCTACCTGCAAAACCGCTCCTCGTTGCTCGAGCGCGACGATCGCGTGCTGAAAGACGCCGTCTTTTCGGTCCGCGAGATGATCGACCCGAAACGCCTCGCCACGTCGGCCGAACACGAAAACACCACCAATTCCCCGAACGCGGAAATCAGGAACAAACTGGCGCGCTACGCGAAAAACTGTCGGCTCGCCGCCGTCGGCGCCACCGCGAGCGACGGCGCCGAGACCTTTTCCCTGGTTGTGGGCGGCGCCCCGAGCCTGCCCGCGAGCGTCGGCGCGCTCGGGTTGGATCTCGCCGAATCAACCGGCGGCGGTCTGGCGACGCTCTCTTTGGACGACCCGAAACTGGGTCGAATCCGCGTCGCGGCGCTTTACCTCGACGAGGGGGCGGGAGCCGGCGTCGTCTATTTGGCCGCCATGAAAACGGATCACGAAAGCGGGCTGCTGCGAGAACAGGCGATTCGCGCGTATGTCGCCGGCGCGTTCCTGCTCGTCATGGTCGTTCCGCTGATCACGCTCTACAACCGCGCGCAGAAAAGAGCCGCCAAAAACCTTTCCGAAATGAACGCGCGCCTGCGTAAAGACGTGGGCCAGCAACGGCGGCGCGAAGAGGAACTCAAGGACGCCATTCACGACCTGGAACGATTCAACGCGGTGAGCGCCGGCCGCGAATCGCGCGTCATCGAGCTGAAGAAGGAAGTCAACGTTCTGCTCGAACAGCTGAAACGAACCAAACGATACAACATCGATCGAACCGACTAACGCATGACGGCCGAAAAACCCATCAACAAAGACCCCCACGTCAGCAAGCGCCTCGCCCGCCTCTTCGCCCTGACGATCGCCGTGGCCGCGCTGTTTCTCGCGGGCGCGATCTACTCGCTCTCGAAAACCGCCGGGGCCAACTTTCCGTTTTTCGTGGGCGCCACGATCTTCCTGATCGTCCTGCTCGGCTACATGCTGGGTCGGCTCGTCGGCATCCACCTCGAAAAAGACGAGTACGCGCGCAACAGCGAGATCCACGAAAACCTCGAAGTGGTTCAAGAGCTGATGAAGGCCAACGAGTTTCTCGAAACCGAGACGCTCGACCTGAAAAAGCACCGCAAGGCCCTGCTCAGCATCATGGAGGACGCCGAGCGCTACAACGCCGAGCTCAAACGCGAGATCGCCGATCGCAAGCGCGCCGAAACCGACGCGGCGCGCGCCCGCGACAACATGGAGCTCATTCTACATGGCGGCGATCTGGGATATTGGGACTGGGACGTCGACACCGGAAAGCAGATTTTCAACGAGCGCTTCGCGTCCATGCTCGGCTACCAACTCGAGAACCTCGCGCCCGACTTCAACTGGCGCGAAAAACAGATCCACGTCGACGACGCGGAGACGGTCGCCAAAACGCTCGCCGCGCACTTGGACGGCAAGGCCGACACCTACGCCTGCGAGTACCGCCTGCGCCGCGCCGACAACGCCTGGATCTGGGTGCTCGACCGCGGCCGCGTGATCGACCGCGTGGCCGAAGGCAAACCCAAGCGCGTGGTTGGCACCTTGCTGGAGATCACCGACCGCAAGGAATACGAGCTCGAGATGAAAGAGGCCAACCGCCTGCTCGACAAACGCAGCCGCGAGCTGGAGGAAAACCAACACATCATCATGGGCATGATGGAAGACGCCAACGACGCGCGCGACAGCCTCGAGCAGGCCAACCGCCAATTGCTCCTCGCCCGCGAGAAGGCCGAGCAGGCCACCCGCGCCAAATCCGACTTCCTCGCCAGCATGAGTCATGAGATCCGCACGCCGATGAACGGCATCATCGGCACCACCAGCCTGCTTCGCGACACCCAGCTCACCGGCGAGCAACGCGAATACCTGCGCATCGTGCAGACCTCGGGCGACGCCCTGCTCACGCTGCTCAACGACATTCTCGACTTCTCTAAAATCGAGGCCGGCAAGCTCGATCTCGAACTGCAACCCTTCGACCTGCGCGAAACCTGCGAGCATCTCACCGAGCTGCTGACCCCCACCGCGTTGGAGAAAGGGATCGATCTCATCCTGCGCTTCGCGCCCAACACGCCCCCGTTCGTCGTGGGCGACGCGGGCCGCGTCCGGCAGGTGCTGACGAACCTCGCCAGCAACGCCCTGAAGTTCACCCGCGAAGGATACGTCTACATCGACATCGAACCCGTCGCGGGCACGGACACGGAAACCAGCATCAACTTTTCCGTCACGGACACGGGCATCGGCGTTTCGCGCGAGGAGCTGCCGCAGCTCTTCCAGAAGTTCTCGCAAGGCGACTCGTCGACCACCCGCGAATATGGCGGAACGGGCCTCGGCCTCGCGATCTGCAAGCAGTTGGTCGGCCTTATGGGCGGAAAGATCGGCATGGAAAGCGAGCTGGGAAAAGGCTCCGCGTTCTGGTTCCGCCTCAACATGCCGGTCGCCGATCGCGCGCGCGCCGCGAACATCGACCGCGCCGTCTTCAAGGGCGAGTCGGCCCTCGTGATCGACGAGAAGAAAATCATGGGCCAGGCGCTCGCGGAATGGCTCAACCATTGGGGCCTCAAGGTCGAGACCGCCGGTTCGATGAACGACGCCGCGGAGAAGATTCGGAGCAACGACTACAAGGTCGTGCTGATCGAGGAATACCTCGCGTACGACGCCGACAACCCGTTCTTCAGCGATCCGGAGTTCGAAAACCTCACGCTGTTCATCATCTGCTCCATCACGAACCGGGACTTCCGCTCGCTGGATCACGCCGGCCTCGCGACCAATCTAGTGAAGCCGATCCGCCTCAACAATCTCCTGGCGAAAACCGCCGACGCGCTGGGCTACGAGCTCGAGGCGATCGGCGCGCATCCGCCTCGGACCGCCGACGCCCGACCGGAGGTGAAGCTCTCGGCCCTCGCGAGCGCGGGCGCGCGCCGCGTCCTCGTCACGGAAGACAACGTGGTCAACCAAACCGTCGCGAAGCGCATGCTCATGAAGGGCGGGTTCGACGTCGACGTCGCGGAGAACGGCGAGCAGGCCCTGCGCAAGGTGACCTCGGGCGTGGAATACGATTTGATCTTCATGGACTGCCAGATGCCGCGCATGGATGGCTACGAGGCGGCGCGCCGCATTCGCGAGCACGAGGAATCGAGCGCCGCCGGCGCCCACGTTCCGATCGTCGCCCTCACCGCGAACGCGATGCAGGGCGACCGCGAGAAATGCATCGAGGCGGGCATGGACGACTATGTGTCGAAGCCGGTGAAGAAAGAGGCGCTGTTCGAGATGCTGCGTCGACACCTGGGTTGATTTTCCGCGGCGGAAAACCTAATCAACCAAATTACACTTTTCGCAGCGCGACGAATCGCACCCCAGCGCGCGGCAGAAATATTCCTCCGCGTTGTCCTGCCAGTTGGCGTTGAAGTTGGGGCATTTCTCGGTGTACTCGGCGAAGCGGACGAAGCGTTGCAGGATATGGTCGGGAATCGTGTGCTCCATCGAACAGGCGAACTCCTCGGCCTCCGCGGCCTCGATCCCGAGCACCTGCGTGAAAAAGTGCAGCAACGCCTCGTGCTTCACCGCGATCTTCGAGGCCACCTCGCGGCCCCGCTCCGTCAGCGTCGCGGAGGCGTAGGGCGCGTAGTTCACCAAGCCCTTCTCGGCCAGCGCCTTCAACGCGCCGGTCACCGACGCCGCCCGCACGCGCATGCGCGTCGCGATATCCTTCGGGCGCGCCTTTCCATCCTCTCTGGAAAGAAAGAAGATCGTTTCCAGATAGTCTTCAAGACTGGCGCTAAGTTCGGAACTGCTCATGAGGAAAGTATTACCATTTCGCCCGCGGACCCCTCAACTCAACACGTTCGTTATTTCGGCCGTTTTAAGACGGCGTCTAAATAGCTCGCAATCCCCTTTCCGGCGATTAGGATACTCGGCGATGGATTTTTCAGGCCAGATCAAAAAGCTGTTCAAACCGTTGAAACGACCGCATTCGCCCTCCGCGGAGCTCTCCGTGAAGACGGGAAAAGGTTCCGCCGCGAAGGATTTCAAGTGGCTGGAAACAAGCGTTCCATGCCAAAAAGCGTGCCCCGCCGGAACCGACGTCCCCGCCTACCTGACCGCGATCGCGGAGGAGCGCTTCGACGACGCCTATCGGATCAACCTGATCGACAACGTCTTTCCCGCGACGCTCGGGCGCGTCTGCTCGCGCCCGTGCGAGGCCGCCTGCCGACATGGCTACGACGGCCTCGGCGAGTCGGTCGCGATCTGCTTCTCCAAACGCTCCGCCGCCGACTTCGCGGAACAGGCGCCCGTGCTGCTCGAGCCGTGGTTCCCGGACTCCGGCAAAAAGGTCGCGGTCATCGGCGCCGGCGTCGCGGGCCTGACCGCCGCGCGGCAACTGAGGCTGTTGGGCCACGCGGTCACGGTCTATGAAAAACACGCGACGCCCGGCGGCATGCTGAACCAAGGCATCCCGGAGTTTCGCCTGCCGCGGGAAATCATCGACCGCGAGCTCGCGCAAATCACCGGGCTCGGCGTCGAGATCCGATGCGGCGTTTCGATTGGAACCGACTGCTCGCTCGTTCAGTTGCTGGCGGATCACGACGCGGTGATCGCCGCGGCCGGCACGCTCAAGCCCAACCTGCTGAACCTTCCCGGCCACTCGCTCGCGGGCATCCGCCACGGGCTGGATTTTCTACTGGAGGTCAACGAGACCGGCGCCGCGGCGATCGGCGAGAACGTCATCGTGATCGGCGGCGGCTTCACGGCGATGGATTGCGCGCGCGCCGCCCAGCGGCTCGGCGCGAAAACGGCCCAATGGGACTTGAAGGTCTTGTACCGCCGTTCCAAAGACGTCATGCGCGTCACGCCCGGCGAGCTCGAGGAGCTCGACGCGGAAGGCGTGCCGCTCGAATGCCACGCGACGCCGGTCTCCTATCTTCAGCGCGACGGAAAACTGATCGGCATGCGGTTTCATCGGACCGGAACGCATGAGCGCTTCGACGTGCGCGCGGACACCGTGCTGCTCGCGACCGGCCAGTTCCCCGATCACGCGTGGGAAGGCGAGACCACGGAGTTCGCGTCGTTCGAGCAATACCAAAAAGTGTTCGCCGCCGGCGACCACGCCGTCGGCGCCAGCTCGCTCATCGACGCCATCGCCCACGCCAAAGACGTCGCGGAAAAAGTCGACGCGTTTCTGATGGGCGAAAAGCGAACGGGTAAAAGCGTGCTCGTCGAAAACGCCGCGACGACCGGTCGAACCTTCGAGATGGACGTCATTCCGCGGCAACCGATGCCGACGCGTCCCGTCGCGGGGCGCGACCTGCCCAGCGAGGTGGAAACCGGCTACGACCAAACCGCCGCGGTCGAGGAGGCGAAGCGGTGTTACCGCTGCCACCTCAAATTCGAGATCGATCAGGACAAATGCATCAAGTGCGACTGGTGCCTCAAAGCCAAGCCGCGCCCCGAATGCATCCTGATGCTCAAATCCATCGAGCACGACGAGGAGGGACGCGCCGTTTCGTGGGAAGCCACCGACCGCGTCAGCGACATGAACCTCATCTGGATCAACCAAGACGAATGCGTCCGCTGCGGCGCGTGCCTGAAGGCCTGCCCCGTCGACGCGATCACTTTTCAAAAAGTATCCCTAGTCACTGAAACGAATTCGGAGAATTCCCATGAGTAAACCCCCAGTCGTATTCATCGCGGGCGAACGTCAGCACGCGGGCAAGACCGTCACCAGCCTCGGCGTGATCTCCGCGATCAGCAAGATCATCGATCCGAAGGATATCGGCTACTTCAAACCCGTCGGGCAGGAAATGGTCACGCTGCCCAACGGAGAGCGAATCGACAAGGACGTGCGCATCGTCAAGGAGTTCACCGGGCTCGACATGCCGGACATGGGGATGCTTTCTCCCGTCCGCGTGGTCTCCGGCGTCACCCGCGAATACATCACGGGCGCCAACCAGCGGGAGATCACCGCGAAGTTCGAGAAGAACATCCACGAAACCATGGCGTCGCTTTCCCACAAAAAGCTGATCATCGCGGAAGGCACGGGCCATCCGGGCGTCGGCTCGGTGGTCGGACTATCCAACGCGCGCGTGGCCAACCTGCTCGACGCGAAGATCCTCTATCTCGTCGGCGGCGGCATTGGCCGCACCATCGACGAGCTGGAAGTGGACCTCTCCTACTTCTCCCATCATCACAGCCGCGTCGCGGGCGTTCTCTTCAACAAGGTCCTGCCCGCGAAAGTGGACATGATGAAGGAAGTGATCACGGAGGAAGCGCTCGACCGCGTGTTCCCGGAATGGGATCCCGTGTTGAAAGTCTTCGGCTACATGCCCACCGTGAAATACCTCAACAACCCCTCCATGCATCTGATTAGCCACAGCTTCAAGGATCACCGCACCATCAAAGGCGGAAAATGCGCGGGGGCCTGGCACCAACCGTGCCGCAAAGTGAAGATCATCTCGCAGGACATCGACGTGTTCAGCCCGGAAACCAGTCTGCGCCCGCGCGACATCGCCGTGCTCGCGTCCGGTTCCCATCGCCGCCTGAAACGCATCATCGATTATAACAGAACCCTCCCGGGCGAAAAACTCGGCGGGGTTATCATTACCTGCGCGACCGATAAAATGCCGGATCAGGAAAGCACGCAACATCTGGCCAACAGCTGCCTGCCGTGCATCGCCGTTCGGCAGGACACCGCGGACACCGACGCCACCCTCTACAAATGCTTCAGCAACACCAAGCTCCAGCTCTACGACAAACTCAAGCACCAATCCATCATCGACCTCTTCGCGGAGCACTTCGACGCCGAGCGCTTCATCAAAGCCTACGGTCTATAAGCGCGCGCGGAGAACCGCGGTCTGGTCCGCGGCGACGCGGAAACAACAAACCCCTTGGAGCAATGCGGGTTTGAGAAAAAATCGGCGCGCCTACGGGATCAGGCGGGTTTGGTAGTATTCCGCGGGCGGCGCGTTGGTGGCGTCGCGGGTTCGGATGGCGTAGAGGGTTCCCGAGGCGTCGTACAACTCCAGGCCGCCGTTCACGTTGGTCCAGGCGCCATCGGTCAAATTCGTGCGCGTGTTGAGATCGAAGAATTGATCCGGTTCGCCACCGAACAGGAACAGCTCGTAAACGCCGGCCACGCCGTTGGTGCCGACCGAGACCGTCTGGTTGTATTCCAGCACTTGGACGGGCGTCGTTTTCGCGACGATCTGGTTGCGTAGGATCACTCCGTCCACTCCCGCGACGAGCAGTTGTCCATCGCGGCTCGACGCCGCGAACAGCGACTTCCCGGTCGGCAGCGGCGCCGCGGTCCAATCAACGAGATTCGAGCTGGAGAGCAACGTTCCTTGGTAACCGGTGACGAACCATTGACCTTCAGCAGACGTCGCGTCGGTCAGCCATTTGGTCGTTCCACTCACGCGCTCGGTCCAGGCCGCGCCGTCGGGACTCGTGAACAGCGCGCCGTTTTCGCCCGCGACGATGAATTGGTTTTTGATCCACCGGACGCGGTAGAGCCAATCGGTCGTCGGCATCGCGACTCGGGTCCACGTCGCTCCGTCGTCGGTCGATCTGAGCAGCGCGCCGCCATCGCCCACCGCGACGAGGGCGTCGGCGCCGATCGCGACGCTTGAAAGAAAACTTGAAACCGGCGTCGGGCGCGAGGTCCAGTCGAACCCGTCCGGACTGGTGAAGATCGATCCGCCCTCGCCGCACAGCGCGAAGAGACCATCGACCGCGGCGACCCCCTGAAGATCGCCCGTGGTGAACGATGGTTGATTGGACCAAACCACGCCGAAGCCCTCGACGACGATGTTCGTCGGGCCAAGCTCGTTGGTGACCGCGATTTCGGTCAGCCCGGCCAAGCTGACGAGCACGTTGCCATCGTTGCCGACCGCGAGCAACGTGTTGGTTGTTCCTCCCACGCCCAGCAGGACGGTGTTGGTTCGCGCGACGGGGACCGCTTCCCGGGTCCATAGTATCCCGTCGAGGCTGGTTTGTATGTCGCCCAGGTCGCCCACGGCGACGCGGAGCCCGCCGCGTTCCGTCATGTCCCATATCCAGGCGCGGGAGGAATTCAAGGGGGTTGGCGTCCAAACGATATCGCTTGAGGAGGATTGATCGCCGTCGATCAGCAGGCCGGCGCGCCCCGCGACCAGCCACGACGAGCCTTTGCCCCGCGCGGAGAGATAAACCCAAGGCGGCGCGGCGTTGGTGTCGGTCTCCGAGATCTGATCCACCCACGCGCCGCCGCTGGTCGCTTTGAACAGCAGCGCGTCGTCGCCCGCCAGCAACGTTCCGAGGTTGTTCATGGCGACGTCGTACAAATCATTCGTGACGCCGCTGTTCAACGCCGTCCACGGCGCCGCGCCGTCCACGCTCTCCAGCGCCACGCCGTTGTCGCCGACGGCGATGAAGCGGCCGCTTCCGCCACCGCCGAGATAGCGGACGCGGTTGAGATGTTCGCTCGTGCCCGCGTCGACCGCGTTCCACGCGGCGCCGTCCGAGCTACGCAGCGCGACGCCGTTCTCGCCCACGGCCACGAACGCGCCGGCGCCAAACGCCACGCCACGCAGCCATTCCGTCGTTCCCGAAGTGGACGCGTTCCACGTTTCGCCATCGGCGCTGAGATAAATGGTTCCATGGTCGCCGACGGCGACCGCCTTCTGGCCCGACGCCGCGACGCCCTCGAACCAATCGAGCGGGTTTGGCGGATTGAGCGAGGCGATGTTGAACGCGGCGCCGTCGTCCGACCAGATCACCCGCCCGTTCTCGCCCGCGGCGATGATCCGTCCATTCAGCATGGTCGCGCCGCGCAGGTATTCGTCGACGCCGGTGTACGCGGGCGCCCAGCGTTCGTCGGAACCTTGCAGGTGTAGCGAACCCGCGTCGCCGACCTGCACGCCGAGGTCCGGCGCGATGTTCATGTCGAGCGTGTTGTTGCCGTGCGGAGAAGGGTTCGACCAACGCCATCGGTCCGGCCGCGGCGCCGCGCCGACGATGGTTGAAACAACCAGAAGCGTCGTCGTCAAATATCGAGTCGTGTTTCGTGAACCGCGCATACTCCACCCCGTTAATTCATTGGACCGAAATCGAAAGCCTCCCGATCGGGGAGGCTTTCGTCGAATCTCCTCTTTTAAGAAAATTCTTGAACCGTCGCGCGCTCGTTATTCGCCGCCGCGGCGTTCGCGAACCTGATCCTGCGCTTGCTCCATCACCTGGTCGTGATCCTGCAGGCAATCGCGCATTTCCTGCAGCCGTTCGCGCATGCGCTGGCGATCGCAGGTCTGATCCTTGAGCTGGTCGCGTAGCCGTTCGCGCAACTGATCGCGATCCTCTTCCGCGCAGTCCGCCAGTTCCGTCTGCTTTTCGCGGAGCTGTTTCTGATGCTCTTCGCGCGCCTGAGCCATCTCTTTAACGGCCTCTTGAACTTCGCCCGGAAGGCACTCTTTCAAGCGGCTCTGTTTCTGTTCAAGCGTCTGGTCGCAGGTTTCTAGCTGATCGCGCGCCTGTATCTTCAGCGGGTCGCCGTCTCCGGTTCCTGTTCCGGTTCCGGTTCCATCTCCGGGGCCATTGCCCGCCAGTACGGCGCCGGTGAAGGCGAGGCTGGCGATTGTCGCGATAATCATGTTGGTTTTCATTTCCGTTCTCCTTGGTTCTGGGTCTCGACGGCCCTATGACGCCTTCTCTTATCGCACGGGACGTGCCATCGGACCCGCGGCCGAAAACCCCAGCAAAAACGGGGGGTTATTAAAACACGCGTCAGACCGCGCCGCCCGTCTGGGCGAGGGCGCCCACCATTTTTTCCGCGTTGTTGGGCGATGACGCCCAGCCCGATTCTTCCGGCGGTTCAAGGCACGAGCTCTTTGAGAGCTTCAAAACGAACACGCAACCGCCTACGGTCGACTCTTCCAGCTCCAGCGTCGCGCCCAAATAGTCCGCGATCTGTTTCGAGATCGCGAGTCCAACGCCGCTGCCGCCTTCCCGCGCCGAAGTGCCCGGCAGGAAGAGCGTGTCGCGCCGCGGTTCCGGAAATCCCGGACCCTCGTCGCGCACGCGGAAGCAAATCCATTCGTCCTCCCGCGTCGCGCGCAACGCCACGCGCCGCCCGGCCGGCGTCGCCTCCACCGCGTTCTCCAGCAGGTTGACCAGAATGAGCCCCGCGAGATTCGCGACACGGCTGGAGATCCGGCAGTTCCCTTCGGCCTCGAAATCCATGACGACGTCGTTTTCGTCCGCCGCGGCGCCCACGCGGCATAGCACGTCCGCGCCCAGCTCGCCCACGGTCAGTTCATAGGTCGGCCCGCCGTCGGCCTCGCCCAACACCTCGACCGTGCGCTCGACGAGCGCGCGCATGCGGCGGGCGGCGGTCAACGCGTCGTCCCGATCCTCGGCGCTGGCCGCGTCGTGGCTCGAAACGAACTCCGACAGACTGGCCAACGGATTCTTCAGCCCGTGCATGAGATGGGCCGATATCGCGCCGACCGCCGAAACCCGCGCCGCGAGCGCCAGTTCGTCGTTGGCCCGCTGGAGCCGATCGCCGTGATGAGCGAGCTCCGCGTTCAATCGGCGCACGCGGCGAAACACCGGCCACAACATCGCGGTCAGCAAGGCGCCCGAAGCGAGAAACATATAGCCGGCCATGGTCGCGAGCCGCCGGTCCAACAAGGCGTACTCCCCCGCGACGGCGCTCCCCTCGACGATGAAGCGCGCCACGCCCGCGAGCTCGGTGGAGTCGCGTTGATGCAGGGGAACCGCGACGAGCAGGATCGGCACGCGAGCGACCCGACCTTCGGAAAACTCGGGCAAATAGATGAACAGATCCGTCATCCGGGCATCGGGTAGGAATTCACCCCGCGCCTCGAGCCGCGTCATCGCGGCCAGCAATTCGGGCTCGAGCGGGCGCGGCATGACGGTCGCGGGGAACGTGTCGGAAAACCGGCCGTCCGCGTCGTAGAATTGAATGCCCATCACGCCGCGTAGGCGGGACGAACGCACGGCGGCGTCGAAACCGATCTCGGCGGCGTCGCGGATTTCGATGGCGTCGGGCACGGCTTCGTCGAGCTGTTCCATCAGCGTCGTGGCGTAAAGCGCCTCGGCGTCGCGGCGCGCGATCTGCTCGCGAGCCATCGCCCGCACGAACAGCACGCCGGAAAGAATCGTCGCGGCGAGCACGCCCAACGCCAGCGCGAGACCGAGGCCGAACGCGCGGCGGGTTTTGGGAATGTATTTTTCCAGGTTCAACGCTCCACTCATGACGCTCTCCTTTAAAACATAAGCGCGAGGCCGAGGCTCGCCATCCAGGCGTCGTACTCGTCGCGCGCATCGTTGCTACGGCTCCACTCGCTCTCCGCCGCGGCGAAGGCGTCGAGATGCTTGGCGAGCGAGCGTTCGACGCGCCCTTCCAACACCGCGGCCGCGCGCCAGCGTTCCTCGTCGATCACGTTCTGGTTGGGATGGCGGTACGCGCTCAGCCGCGCGTTGAGCTCGAACGTCCACTTGTCGGGCCGCCACTGGACGCGTTGGCGAAAGACGAGCCGGTCGTAGTCGAAGTATCCGGAGCCGTTGTCCACGCTGAGCAGATAACCGAGCCGGCTCAAGGTTCGCCAGGTCCGCGCCGCGTCCCAATTATGCCGCCACTCCGCGCCGACCTCGTTCTGGAAATATTCCAGCCGCGTGTCGGGCACGGCGAACCCGTCGAGGTCCAGTTGCTCGCGGGTGTCGTAATGGCGAACGAGCGACTCCCAAAGCAGCGCGACTTCAGAGCGGTTGCCATAGCCCTTCGAAAGCGCCGCCGCGCCGCCGCCTTCCCAATACGAGTCGAGCTCATGCTCGAACACCTGCCCCACCGCGACGCCTTCGAGCTTGAACGCCCAGCTTTTGGGAAACAACCTTTTCCAGTAGGGCCGCGCCGACAGCGAATGCCCCAGCACCAGCACGCGGCGAAGATCCGCTTCCGTCGCGGACGCGTCGACGATCTGATGTTGATAGAGGTAGTTGAGCATCAGCCCCAACTCGTCGCGAACGCCAACAGGAATCGAACCCTGCGCGGTCAGCGAGAGAAACTGTTCGTAGTTCACCGACGGCGCGTCGAAATAGCGGATGTCGTCCGCCAGCAGATAGAACATCAGGAACGCGTCCGTCTCCGACAACCGCATCGCCGACGCGTCGACCACGCTGTGCATAAAAGCGCTGTCCTCGTTCATCACGCCGGATCGCAAGACGTTGTCGCGCCAGCCTAGACCGCCCTCCACCGACACGTCGCCGTCCCAAACCGCGACGGTTTCGCCAACCGCGGACAGCGACGCGACGGCGAGCGCGGCCACGCATAGCATCCCGCGCTTCATGACGCGGCTTTCCTGTCCCCATGCAATCGGTAGCGAATGAAATCGCGCGTCACGCCCAACGCCCGCGCCGCGGCGGAGACGTTGCCCGCGGATTGCTTAAGCGCCACGCCCACCAACCGGTTGATGGCGTCTTCCATGATGAACCCGCCGGCCGAGAAGTCGTAGCCCGGGTTCAGCCAATCCGTCGGCGCCTCATCCCCGACGTGAAGGCCCGACAGGTGCTGGAAGTCCAGCGCCGCGGCGTCCTCGAAAACCAGGCCGCGTTCGAGTTCGTGGGCCAGTTCCCGCACGTTGCCCGGCCCAGGGTGCGCCAGCACCCGCGCGCGTCCATCGGCCGTGATCTCCCGCGGCGGAAGACGGTGCTGATGGCATAGCCGTTCCAGCAGTACCTTGGCGAACGCGGGGATGTCGGCCGGACGCTCCCGCAGCGGAGGAATGTTCAGCGAGTAAAGATCCAACCGATGCAGCAAGTCCGCGCGAAACTCGCCCGCTTCGATCGCGCTTCGCAGCTCGCGGTTCGTCGCGGCGATGATTCGGACGTCGATCTCGATCTCGCGGTTGCCGCCCAGGCGGCGTA
>JARFRL010000061.1 GCA_029287275.1 Pontiella desulfatans | reverse complement strand
CACGCATGCTTGACATTGTCGCTGAAACGTTTTAGATGGTGTTTATTCAAAATACAACGGAGTGGTTATTCAGCAGCAGCGCCGAGTTCCTCGCTTTTTAGCGTTCTATCGGGTTCCAATGAGTCGGAATTAATCGACGCTGAAAAGATGAGCGGGTCGGAGACTCCGACTCCGATAACATGACGAAGATGATAACGAGATAAACGATGACGTTGAAAATCAAAAAACACGCGGTCCTTTTCCTGCTGGCACTTGCTTCCGGGGTCGCGTCACACGCGGATGTGACCGACTATGTGGATCCGCGCATCGGTACCATATCAAAACTGCTGGTGCCGACCTTTCCGACCTTTCATCTGCCGAACCAGATGATTCGCATGGTGCCGGGACGGTATGAGTACCGCGATGATCAGATCAGCGATTTTCCGATGCAGCTTTACGCGCACCGTTTCTCCCCGATCTTTAAAATGAAACCCGGAACGGGTGAGGTGTCGGAAGATTCCTGGAACAAAAAGATGATGTTCGATCATGATCTTGAGGTGATGCATCCATGGCTGTATTCCACCTATTTGCTCGATGAGGAAATCGCGGTCCATTTCACGCCCGGAAAAAAAACCGCGGTTTTCAAAGTCGAGTTTCCCGCGAACCCGAAAAAACATCTGCTGATTTCCGGGAGTAAACTCGCGTTTGATCAGCGCGCGGCGAACGCCATCGCGGTGACGGAGTCGTTCAAGTTCAAACGGCGGAACGCCGAAAACACCTATCCCACGATGGACGCTCATTGCTACATGGAGCTGACCGACGCCGCGGGCAAACCGCTTGAGGGCGTTCAAATCGGGACCGAAAACGGAAAGCTGCGGTTTAGTTGGACGTCGGAAGGACCGCAGACCGTTTTGTTGAAATACGCGATTTCCTACATCGATCAGGCTCAGGCGCGCGCCAACTTCAACGATGAACTGACCGACCGACGGTTTGACGATTTGGTGAGGGATGGAAAACGGATTTGGTCGGATACGCTGTCGCGGATCAAGGTCAAAGGCGGAACGGAACAGCAGAAACGCAGCTTTTACACCGCGCTCTATCGCAACTATGAACGCATGGTGGATATCAACGAAGACGGGCGGTATTACAGCGGTTATGATAAAAAGGTGCACGAAAGCGACCGACCGTTTTATGTGGACGACTGGGTGTGGGACACCTATCTGGCCGCGCATCCGCTCCGCACGATTCTGAATCCCGCCATGCAGAGCGACATGCTGAACTCCTATGTTTTGATGTATCAGCAGAGCGGCGCGTTGCCGACCTTCCCGCAGGTGTTTGAGAACTCCCGTTGCATGTTCGCGTATCATTCCTGCGCGTTGTTTCTGGACGCGCTGAACAAAGGGTTGAAGGGATTCGACCTGGACGCGGCGTATGAAGGGATCAGGAAAAACCTGACTGAATTCACCGCGATCCCGTGGCGGCAGGGGATTCCGAATATCGAGCTCGACGCGTTTTATCATGAACACGGATTCTATCCGGCGCTGCGTCCGGGCGAGAAGGAATCGTATCCCTTGGTGGATGGTTTCGAAAAGCGGCAGTCCGTGGCGATCACGTTGGGCATGGCGTACGACGCCTGGGTGGCCGCGGAACTGGCGAAGGCTTTGGGTAAAAACGAGGACTATGAGCTCTTCTCCAACAAGGCGCGGAATTACCGAAAACTTTGGCATCCGGAGCAACGGTTGTTCATGCCGAAAGACATGGCCGGAGAGTGGATCAATATTAATCCCAAACTCGATGGCGGGCCGGGCTATCGGGATTATTACGATGAAAACAACGGATGGACCTACGCGTGGTACGTGCAACATGACATCGATGGTCTGATCGAACTGCTGGGAGGCAGGCAAGCGGCCGAAGAACGGTTGGATCAACTGTTCCGCGAGGATTTGGACGGGGTACGTCGCCGCGACTATTTCGTGAATGGATCCAACGCCACCGGACTGGTTGGCCAGTTCGCGATGGGTAATGAACCGGCGTTTCATATTCCATACCTATACAACTATTTCGGCGCGCCATGGAAAACGCAGCGCCGTGTCCGATTCCTGCTGGATGTGTGGTTCCAAGATACGTACCATGGTATTCCGGGCGACGAGGACGGCGGGGGTATGACGGCTTTCGTGGTGCTTTCGTCCATGGGGATTTATCCCGTCACTCCCGGATTGCCGATTTACACGCTCACCAGTCCCGTTTTTGAGGAAACCACGATTGATCTGGAAAATGGCGAGACGTTCGTCATTAAAGCTCCGGGAGCCAGCCGTCAGAATAAATACATCAAGAAGGTGTTCCTGAACGGAGAAGAGCTTGAAACGCCATTCATTACCCACGATCAGATTACGCGGGGTGGCACGCTGGAGTTCGAACTTGGCAAATATCCCGATAAAGAGTGGGGATCGAAGGGGTATATCCATTGAAGGAAATTCCGTTGGAACACCTAGACAGGAGCATCATATGAAACCCGCGAATAAAATCAGCCGAAGAAGCATGATCGGAACGGCCGCGTCGATGAGTCTGGCCGCTCCCGTCGCGCGCGCCGCGGAGGCTTCCGAGCCATCCAAAAAGAAGCCCGCCGCGTCGAACCCAAGTCCGTTGCCGACGCGTAAACTCGGGCGCAATGGACCGGAAGTTTCAATTTTGGCGGTGGGCGGACAAGCGGAAGCCACGAGTGTCGAGTATTATGAAAACGTCTGGAACGCGGGCATCCGATATTTTGACATGGCGGACTGCTATCGCGGTGGAAAATCTGAAAAAGCGTTGGGGGCGTGGTTGCGCGAGCATCCGGAACGCCGTAAAGAGGTGTTCATCGTCGACAAAGATCATCCAAAACAAATCGCGGACATTCCGGCCATGCTCGATAAACGGTTGGATATTCTGGGAACGGACTACCTGGATATGTTTCTGATTCATGGACTCGGAGCCCGGGAATATGGCGAAGAATGCTACGACTGGCCGAAAAGTCCGGAATACAAGAAAATGTGTGAGCGGATGAAGAAATCGGGCAAAACCAACCTGATGGGCTTTTCTTGTCACGACATGCAGAACGAACGCTTTCTCCACGCCGCGGCTGAAGGTGGTTTCGTGGACGCGATTCTGACGCCCGCCTCACCGTTTCACGCCAAAGGCGATGGAATCGACCGCGCGTTCGACGCGTGCCATAAAGCCGGCATTGGATTGATAAACATGAAGGTGATGCGGAACGCCAAGAATGTGCCGAAACGGCTTCCGGAATTCGACAAACTGGGTTTAACCACCCATCAGGGCGTCTTGCACGCGCTGTGGAGCGATGAACGCGTTACCGCCGGCTGTATCTGGATGGCGAACGACGAAGAGTTGGCATCGAATTCCGAAGCGGCGCGTTTGTATCGCGAACCGCTCCAAATCGCCGATTTAAAGGTGCTGCGCGACTGCGTTTTGGCGAGCGGAGCCGCCATGTGCCCGGGCTGCGCGTCGTGCCTGGCCCACGCGGCTCAACACGGAACCGACCTCAAGAGTATCTCCCGTTTTGTCGCGTACTACGAACAGGACGGAACCCAAGAGGCCGCGCGCTTATATCAGGCTATGCGCCCCTCCGAACGAAATGTCGAAGGCGTTGATCTGGAAGCCATGCGCGAAGCCTGCGACTATCACGTCAATTACCCCGAAATCGTTAAACGAGCCAAGCGTTATTTCGCGTAAGGAAAATCATGGAAATCTTTTTTGGAAACAAAGGAATGACGACCATCACGCGTTGTCTGATGGTTGCCGCGGCCTTTTTAACCGCCGAAGCCTTGGCGGCCCCGCAGGCAAACCGCGTCGGCGCGTTCCGCCCCGATTCCACCGTTCAACCAAGGCCGGAAACTCAAGCCGACAAGTCCTTGGACAAGGCGGGCTTCATCAACCTCTTCAGCCTGGTTCCCGCGGAATCGGCTGGACGCTTGGGCGTGACCGCCGCGGTCGGTGATGACCCGCGCCCCGAGCTCTCGGCCTATCGTTCCTCGTTCGATCGCTCTGAAGTCGAAGCGCGACCGGGCTACTTCAGCGTCCCGCTCAAGGATAATGGCGTGAAGGTCGATTTCACCGCCGTCGACAAGGTCGCCGCCTATCGATTCACCTTTCCCGAGTCTAAAGCCGGTTGTCACGTCGTACTCGACATCAGTCAACCCTTGGATCAATTCAAAGGTGGCGAGGTGCGCCTTCGCGATTCCAAAAGCGTTGAAGGCTTTGGCGTCTATCAGGATCAAGCCGGCGAAGAAACCACGCTCTTTTTCTCGTTTCAGTTCACCGAAGCGATCCGCCGCAGGGGCGTGTGGAAAAACGACGCGCTGGAAAACAAGCATTTCGCTCGGTTGGACCAGGGAGCGCCAATGGGATTCTATGTCTATTTCTGGGACACGCACGTCGGCGAAACCATTCTGATGAAGGTCGGCGTGTCGAGCACGAGCATCGACGATGCCAGAGCGAATGTTGTACAGGAATTTCCCGGTTGGGACTTTAAGCAATTGCGCCGCGAATCCGAGCAGGCGTGGACGACTCGGTAACGCGGAGTTGGCCGGCGTCGATCCCTAGGCTGCCCGATGGCGCAAGCCTTTTCGGAACCTGATTTTTCAGGTGGTTTAGTCTTCGGACCTATCCGTTTTCCGGTTTATTCATGGTCGCCATGGCGCGGTCGGCTTCTACCCCGCTCCATGATCGCGTTCATTTCCGCGGTCAGTTGGCTCACCATCTCGGGGAAGGCCGAATACAGGTTCTCGGTTTCCCCGAGATCATTTTTCAGGTTGTAGAGCTGTCCCGCGGGATCGCCCGGACCGGGCGTGATCACCTTCGGGGCGGAGAACCCGCCGGAGCCCAGCGCGTTGATCAGCTTGTCGTTCCCCTTGCGGATCATCATGGCGGAGGCGCTTCCCGCTTTCATGACGATTGGCCCGCGAATCGGTCGGTCGACCGGTTGTCCGCCCTCGAGAACAGGCAGCAAACTGAAACTGTCTGGACCGGCTTCGTCGGGAAGTTCATAGCCGGAAATGGAGGCGAACGTCGCCAGCAAGTCGGTAAAGCAGATGGTCTGCTCGCTGACCGATCCGGCTTGGACGCGGTCGGGCCAACGGACGATGAACGGCAACCGATGTCCAGCTTCCCAAAGGTCGGACTTCATGCCGCGCAGCACGCCCATGGAATCATGACCGAATCGCTCGACATCCACGTCGTGCCAACAAGGCCCGTTGTCCGACGCGAAAACCACCAGCGTGTTGCTCGCTCGGCCGTTGCCTTCGAGCGCGTCAAGCACCAGACCTATGTTCGCGTCCACCATCATCGCGAAGTCGCCATACAATCCCGCGTCGCTTTTCCCGACGAACTCCTCCGAGGGCAACCATGGCGTGTGGGGCGATGGATAAGCTAAATATAGGAACAACGGTTGGTCCGCGTTTTTCTTGACGTGGTCGTTGATGACTTTGATGGTTTCGTCGGTGAAGCGGGGGAGCACCTCTTCGAGTTTCATGTCGGGCGAAATCCCTCCAGCGAGACGCCGGAGTCCCTGGATTTTCGACCAGTCTTCCGAAAACTCTTCTTCAATACGCTCCGAGGGTTCCTGCACGGCCCGATCGTCGCGGATGTAAAAATAGGGAGGAATATCCGTGGAAGCGCGCATGCCGAAAAACGAATCGAAACCACAATCAATCGGACCGCCCTTCAGCGGCTTGTCGTATCCGTTTTCATGAAAACCAAGGTGCCACTTACCCACCATCGCCGTGTGGTATCCCTGTTCCTTCAGCAGCGATGCGATGGTGACCTGTCCCGCGTTGATGAGTGGTTGCTCGCGCCAAACCGAAACATCGGTTCGGAACGGGAAACGTCCCGCCATCAGTC
>JARFRL010000017.1 GCA_029287275.1 Pontiella desulfatans | reverse complement strand
AAAAAAAACACCCCGCGGTGAACGGGGTGTTGAGTGATCCGAAAATCGGACGAAGGCTTACATCGCGATCTCTTCGATCGTGGCGACGTCGCGCAGACTCTTGATGAAGTCTTGAACGGCCTCTTGTTTCTTCTGGCCGCTGAGGAACGCGATGATCTGCTCCTGGGATTCCTCGAAGGAAACAACGCCTTCCTCGGTGCGCTCGGTCACCTTGATGACGTGGTAGCCGAACTGCGTTTCGACCACGTCGCCGACTTCATCGATTTCCTGGGTGAACGCGGCGATTTCGAAGGGCGGAACCATTTGGCCCTTGCCGAAGGTGCCGAGGGATCCGCCCTGGGCCGCGCTCGGGCAACCGGAGTGCGCTTGGGCCGCGTCCTCGAAGGTGATGTTGCCGGCGATGATCTCGCCGCGGACCTTCTCGAGCTCGGCTTTCTTCTCGGCCTTCATGGCGGCGATCTCAACCTCGTTGGTGAGGGAATCGTCGAAGGTGAGGAGAATGTGGCTGGCGGTTACGCCTTCCGGCTTTTTGAAGCGATCCGGGTTGGAGTCGTAGAATTCTTTGGCCTCGGCCTCGGTGGCCTCGGCGACGCCTTCGGTTTTGGATTCGATGAATTTGCGGGTGGCCATTTCAGTCGCGATGTTTTTCTTCACTTCCTCAAGGGTGGTTCCCTGGGCCGCGAGCGCGGCTTCGAACGTCATGCCGTTGGGCATGGGCTGGGCCTTGATCGTTTCGATCGCTTCCATGACTTCCTCTTCGGTGACCTCGATGCCGGCTTCGGCGACGGCGGCGTCGATCAGTTTCTTGGAGATGAGATCGTTTTTAATCTGTTCGTACATCTGGCCCTGAAGGGCCTGCATCTGCTGCGGGGGCACGCGGCCGGCGAACTGCTGCATGGCGACGTTCATGAGTTCGAGAATCTCGCCGCGGGTGATGTCCTCGCCGTTGACGCGCACGATGACGGAGCTCGGGTCGGAGGTGAGGGGATTGGCTTTGACCGGCGCGGCGAAGAGATCTTCGGTGGCGGCGAGGTCGACGGGTTCCGGAGTGGGAACGCTGGCCGCTTCTTCTTCCTTACAGCCCGCGAGCGTCAGCGCCGCGGCTACTGGAATAATCAGCATGAATTTCTTTTTTACCAAATTGTTGAACATCGTTCTTGATCCTTTCTTCGGGTTTCCACTAATACACCGCACCTGCGTGAATGTGTTTAAAGAGCGCATACTGTACATCGCTCCGCCAAATGTCAACGCGTTCTGACTGCTTTGAAGGGCCGCCGTTCAATGTTAAACGAAGGAATTCTCAAGCGTTTCAAGTGCTCCGGCTGCGGCGAATGCTGCCGGTGGGGCGGATCGGTTCTGTTGACCGACGCCGATATTCCGCCGATCGCGGCGCGGCTTGGGCTCTCGGAGGCGGAGTTCATTGATCAGCGAACGCGCTTGGCGCCGGATCGAAGGCGGTTGGCGTTGTTGGATCAGGCGGACGGAAGTTGCGAGTTTCTTGAGGGTGACGCCTGCGCGATTTACGAAGCGCGGCCGCTGCAGTGCCGAACCTTCCCCTACGCGTGGAGCGTCCCGGAGGGATGTCCCGAACTGGACCGGCTGGTGGCGGAACAGAAAAACGTTGAACAAACCGCCAAGAATCCCTAGCTTTCGCCAGCTATTTCACAATTACAAGGAGTTGAAGCATGTCTGTTATGGAAGTCACCGATATCATGAAAATCCTGCCGCACCGCTATCCGTTTCTGATGGTGGATCGCATTTTGGAGATGGATGTGGAGGCCGGCACCGTGGTGGGAATCAAAAACCTGACCATGAACGAGGAATTTTTCCAGGGCCACTTCCCGGGCAACCCCGTGATGCCGGGCGTGTTGCAAATGGAAGCCATGGCGCAAATCGCCGGGGTGATGCTCAACTCCCGCTCCGGAAACGCCGGCAAGACCGCGTACTTCATGTCCATGAACAAAGTCAAATTCCGCAAAATGGTGACGCCCGGGGACCAACTCCGCATTGAAATCGCGCCGTTGCGAATTCGTTCGCGCATGGCCACCGTTCAGGGCAAGGCGTATGTCGGCGAGGATCTCGTCAGCGAGGCCGAACTGACCTTTGGTTACGGAGCCTAGACCCATGGCCGACATCCATCCAACCGCCATCGTGGCCGACGGCGCCCAAATCGCGGATGACGCAATCATCGGTCCCTATTGCACCGTCAGCGCCCAGGCCGTGATCGGTTCCGGAACGGAACTCATCTCGCACGTCGTCATCGCGGGCAACACGACCCTGGGCGCGAACAACCGCGTTTCGCCCTTCGCGGTGCTGGGCGGTCGCACGCAGGACCTCAAGTTCAAAGGCGGCGAGCCGGGCGTCAAGATCGGCGACAACAACACCCTTCGCGAATACGTCACGATCAACGCCGCGACC
>JARFRL010000463.1 GCA_029287275.1 Pontiella desulfatans | reverse complement strand
GCCGACCATCACCTTTTGGCTGATGGGAAGTCTCAGCCGGGCCAATTTTCAGGATCTGTCGGTCGCCATGATCCCGATCAGCGTCGGGGGAATCATGCTGCTGCGGTGGCGCGATTCATCTGCTTCCATTTGAGAAGGGGGGCGTTCGCGGCGCCGGCGGGCCCCAACCTTGACAAAATTTCGCGCCTTTGATAAATGTTAACAATTCAATCGCTCTTCAGTTCGACGCCTCGGGCGCGGGTCTGATCGTCGAAAAGCGATTCGCTACCATTCAAGTTTTAGCAGGGGAAAAATAAAATGAAGCAGTTAGCTCCAGGGGAATCGAGAGTACTTTATTTAGACCTATCCACGGGGGAAGAGGTCGTCGAGGAATACAGCAGCGAGTTCACCCGAAAGTATGTGGGTGGTTATGGCTTGGCGGCCAAGCTGCTGTGGGACAAACAGAAACCAAACGTCGACGCGTTGGGGCCGGATAACATGCTCGGCATGTTTTGCGGTACCTGCAGCGGTTCGAAAGCGCTGGTCGCTTCGCGTTATTCGGTGGTCGCCAAATCGCCGCTGACCGGTGGATGGGGAGACTCGAGTTCCGGCGGATATTTTGGTCCGGCCATCAGGGCGAATGGATTTGATGGATTATTCTTCAAGGGTGTTTCGGACAAACCCGTCTACGTGCTTGTTGATGCCGGGAAGGTTGAAATAAAAGACGCGTCCGATCTGTGGGGTAAAGACACCTACGAAACGGAAGACGCCCTCAAAGCCGTTCACGGCGATAAGTCGCAGGTTTCCTGCATCGGACAATCCAGCGAGAAAGGGTCCCTGATTTCCGGCATTTCCACGGATAAGGGCCGCTTCGCCGCCCGCTCGGGATTAGGCGCGGTCATGGGCGCGAAGAAACTGAAAGCGGTTGTTTTGGTGAACGGCTCCTATGAGGTGCCCGTGGCGCATCCGGAAAAGCTGATGGAGGTTCGGAAATTCAATATGCCGAAAGACCCCGATTTCACCAGGTATGGCACGGCGAAAGAACCGGAAGGGTATACGGAGTCCGGGGAGGCGCCAGCCAAAAACTGGGGAGCGTCCGGTCCTTCCGTGTTTAAAACCGCCGAAAAAATCACCGGTGAGGAAATCATTAAATACCAGAAGAAAAAATACACGTGCGCTCAATGTCCCATCGTTTGCGGTGGATTGATGGAGGTTGAAGACGGACCTTTCGCGACCGACGGGGTTACCCATAAGCCGCAGTACGAAACCCTCGGCGCGTTAGGGATCATGTGTCTAATCGACGATCCCGCCGCCATGATCAAATTCAACGAAGTCTGCAACCGCACCGGGCTGGACACCATCTCGGCGGGCGGGGCCGTTGCTTTCGCCATTGAATGCATGGAAAACGGAATCATCACCAAGGAAGACGTTGATCTGGATCTAACCTGGGGGAATGGCGAAGCCGCTATTGAACTGTCGCGAATGATCGGCGACCGCGAAGGATTCGGGGATGTCTTGGCCGATGGCGTCAAAATCGCCGCGGAGAAAATCGGAAAAGGCTCGGAAAAGTACGCCATTCATATCGGTGGGCAGGAAGTGGCCATGCATGATCCGAAAAACACCAATGGTTTAACGCTGACCTATTTGCTGGATCCAACGCCCGGACGTCACTCGGCTGGCGGCGAACTCTTAACCCCGCCTGATTTTGAAGTGGGTAGCGTCGATAAAGGCGTTTACGCCGGCCGCGCCGAGAATCATCAGAAATTGGTCAATATTTATAATGTTTCCAACGCGTATGGAAATTGCATGCTGGCCTATTTCTTCGTTAAGAGCGCGCAATCCTTCCATCAGTTCATCGCCGCCACCACCGGTTGGGACTTTGATCTCGATGAAGCCATGGACGCCGGCGAGCGCATTCAGCTGTTCCGCCACGCCTTCAGCCTGCGCGAGGGAATTAATCCGTTGGAGTGGAAAAAAGATTTGTCGCCGCGGATTTTTGGGCAGGAACCTTTGACGGAAGGTCCCAATAAAGGGATCACGATCGATATTGATTTGATGCTGAATGAATATCTGGAGTTCGCCGATTGGGATAAAACGACAACCATTCCCAGTAAACGAAAATTTGAATCCATGGGCATGGAAGAGGTCGCGGCCTATTTTCACGCCGACTGATTGAGAGATGTTGAGCCATGGAGCCGCCTCGCGGCTCCATGGTGTTTTCACAGCCCGGAAATCATCTTTTTTCCGGGCTTCTTCATATATAAGCAGGTATAACACGAGCACCTAAACGGACGGAGATGGGTCACGGAAAATGAAGATAACGATTAAAGCCTTTTCTGATTTCAAAAATTTCCTTCCGCGGGATACGCCATCAACCGGATGGGTGGTGGACATGGCCGACGGGGCGACCATTGATGATTTGCTCGCGTTGCTCAAACTGCCCGTGGACACGCCCAAGGTATTCACCGTGAACGACACCAATGAAAAAGCGGACTACGTTTTAAACGATAACGATTTTCTGAAAATTTTTCCCATGGCGATGGGGGGCTGACGTGAACGCTTCGCGATACGAGCGGCAGCTGTTGCTGGAAGGTTGGGGTGAATCCACTCAAAACAAGCTCAGCCAAAAAACCGTGTTCGTGGCCGGAGCAGGGGGTTTAGGGGCTCCGGTTATCCATTATCTGGCGGCCGCCGGTATCGGAAAACTTCGGATTTGCGACTCCGATCGAGTTGAGATATCGAACTTGAACCGACAGGTCTTGTACACGGAAAACGAACTGGATGAACCGAAAGCGCGCGCCGCGCTCAAGCGCGTGTCAAAACTCAACGCTGAAATAGATGTTGAGGCGCTTGAAGAACGAGTCGACGCCAGCAACGTTAACGAATTGATCGCGGGTTCCGACATCGTCGTTGATTGTCTTGACAACTACGCGTCCAGATTGGTTTTGAATCAGTTCGCCGTGAATACGGGCACGCCGCTGGTGCATGCCGGAGTACAGGCGATGTATGGCCAGTTGACGTTCATACACACCCCGATAACACCCTGTCTGCGTTGTTTGCTTCCGGATAAAATAACAGAGCTTTCTCCAAAACCCATCGTCGGCGCCGCGGCCGGTGTCATGGGCGGCCTGCAAGCGATGGAAGCGATTAAATACTTAACTGGAATGGGAACGAACCTCGCGAACGAAATGTTGCTGTGGGATGGCGCCGATATGAATTGGCAAGTCGTCCCGATTCATCGCGACACGGATTGTCCTGTTTGTTCATAAGACCCGAAGAAACAATAATCGAGTAGCTCGGTTCGGTTTTCTGGTTCTTTCCCGAAGCGCGTTGATGTCAAAGGAATCGAGTTTTCAAAATTCGGATCGAGTAAACATCCTCAATCATGTTATTTATGAAGGGTGTTTGTTATTTGAGGCCCGTTTCCATGACGGGATGACGCGCGGCTTTCCTGGGGCCGCGATCGAATTAAAGAGCGGATATATTCGCGTGAAAGGTTCTGGATGAATGTGATGATGGGAAAAAAGAGTGTTTATGTGAAACGGGCGCGGCTGGTGAAGATCGTGGCGACGATTGGCTTGGCTTTCGCGTTCTCCGCCAGAGGCGCGACCTCTTCCAAGCCCAATATTGTTTGGATGTTTTCCGATGACCATTCCTTTCAGACCATAGGCGCGTATGGCGGGAGGCTACAATCGCTTAATCCAACGCCAAACCTCGACCGGGTCGCGGAGAAAGGAATGCGGTTCGACCGTTGCTATGTCGGCAACTCCATATGCGCTCCGAGCCGCGCCACGCTGCTGACCGGCAAGCACAGCCATCTCCACGGAAAGATCGATAATCATGGCGGCTTCAACCACGACCAACAGCAGTTCCAGAAAATCCTGCGAAACAACGGCTATCAGACCGCGATGATTGGTAAAATTCATTTGGACGGAAAGATGCAGGGCTTCGATCATTGGGAGGTGTTGCCGGGGCAGGGCGACTATTACCAGCCTAGTTTCGTCAGCGAAAAGGGGATCTACACGGAAGAAGGCTACGTAACCGATATCATCACCGATAAGGCGCTCAAGTGGTTGGAGAGCGAGAGGGACAAGTCAAAACCATTCATGGTGATGATCCACCACAAAGCCGCGCATCGCAGTTGGATGCCCGCTCAGCGCCATGTGGGTATGTACGAGAACACGTTCATCCCCGAGCCGGACAGCCTGTTCGACGACTACGCCAACCGCGGCGTCGCGGCTCATGAAGCGACCATGACGATCCGCGATGAAATGAAGTTGGAGTCCGACCTCAAGCTTTACACGCCGGAATCGTGGGAAAAATTCGAAGCGGAAAAGAAAAAGATGATCGCCGCGGGAAAACCCTTCCCTCCGGCCGGAGGTTGGGAGTTCGGGGCCTATTTCCGCATGACCCCCGAACAGCGCGCGGTCTGGGATGACGCCCGCGAGGCCAGCAACCAGAAAATCCTCGAAAAAGGCGAGGCGTGGCTGAAAACTCCGGATGGGGTCGGATGGCGCTATCAGCGCTACATGAAGGACTACCTCGGCTGCATCGCGAGTCTCGATGAAAACATCGGGCGCGTGCTCGATTATCTCGCCGAATCCGGCTTGGATGAAAACACGATCGTGATGTATTCCTCGGACCAAGGGTTCTACATGGGCGAACATGGCTGGTTCGACAAACGCTTCATGTACGAAGAGTCGTTCCGCGCGCCGCTGATCGCCTACTGGCCGGGACACACGAAACCAGGCTCGGTCAACACCGATCTCGTTCAGAACATCGATTTCGCGGAGACCTTCCTCGAGCTGGCTGGCGCTCCCGTTCCCGAAGACATGCAGGGAAAGAGCATTGTTCCTTTGCTGTTGGGCGAAACGCCGAAAGATTGGCGAAAATCGCTCTACTATCACTACTACGAATATCCGGGCATACATACCGTGCGTCGCCACGAGGGCGTGTTCAACGGGCGCTGGAAGCTGATCCGCTACTATGGCGCGGGTGTTCCCGACGGCGAAGAGTGGGAGCTGTTCGATCTTGAAAACGATCCGTCCGAGATGACGAGTATCTACGGCAACCCCGAGCACGCGGCGAAAATCAAAGAACTTAAAAAAGAGCTGGAACGTCTGAAAGCGAGCTATCAAGTGCCGGATGTTCCTCCGCCGCAACGAAAAAAGGGCTAGAGCCAAAAAACGGGTAGTGAATCTCCCGCGTGATTTGGATTGCGCGCTTGGCTAGGTTTGGCGTTGGAGCGGATTCGGCCGTCTCGAGCGATGCAGCTAGGCGCGCCAAGCTGTTGAGCGGGCTTCGGGACGTTCCTCTCCCGTTAAATCGTTTCGTTTCGCGCAAAATTTCCGGGTGATCTCCAATTTTGACAATAAATATTTGACAGCGAAGGTAAAACGTTTCACTCTCTTTTATTTCAATTTTAACAGAGAAGGGCGCGGTACATGAAGACACGGGTAGTAAACGGGGTTGAGGTTCAACTGAAGAACGGCAGGTTGTTTGTTGAGGGTAAATATCGTTTCCTTAAGATAGGCAAGCCTTTGCGTGATTTTAGCGACAAGGAAGACGTCGAGCGATTGATCGCGGATTTGGACGTGATTCAGTCCAAGAATTACAACTGTTTGGAGCTGAATTGCTACTGGCATCATATGGATCGTGATGGCGACGGGGTGGTGGATGTGGATCTTGATCCGCTAAAACGTCTCATCGACGAAATTTGCGCGCGCGGCATCTTCGTTTCGCTGTCCGTCGAGACCTATGGCGTCGGTGGCGGTCAGATTCCGGACGGATACTGGGATCTCTATCCGGAAAGCATCGCGGTTGGCGTGGACGGCAAGCAGGTATCGGACGTCGAGTTCGGATATATGTCGAAAGTACCTTCCCTGTATTCGGAAGATTACCTGCGCGTTTCGCGTTCCTATATCTCTGATCTGGCTTCGAAGCTGGACATGTCGAAAATCCTCTATTGCGAAACCACCGTTGAGCCGCAGTACATGGGCGATTTGTCGCTCGATTATTCCATGGAAGCGCGCCGGGCGTATGAAAAATGGACGGCCGAGAATCATCCCGACGCGCAGCCTTTCCCCGCTGAATTTCCAATTCCGCAGGAGTTTGTTTTCGATCCGGTGTGGAATCAGTTCCGCGCCGAGTGGCTGGCGAAGTGGGTGAGCGACGACGCGAAAGCGTTCCGCGCCGTGGCCGGCGACGACGCCTGGGTGGCGTGTGAGTATCTCGATGCCGACGAACCGACGATGATGAATCGATGCGGGGATCCGATCGCCTTCCTGAAAGGCTTGAAGACCATCGACATCCTTCAGGTCAACTGGCATTGGCATTATGGAAACCGCGCGCCGAACCTGAAAGCCTACCAACGCGTCAAGGTGGCCATGGAGCTCACGGGGGCCGACTGGGTCGTCACGGAGCACATGACGATCAATGGAACGGATTATCACGCGAAGGAGATGCACGAATTGTTGGTCAACACGATTCGCAACGGATCTCAGTTCGGCTGGGAATTCGTCGATGTCGCGGCGGACCTGGATGATCCCGCGGTTCCTGAGGGAGAAGTGGTTCCGGGCGATTTCAAACCGGCGCATTTTTCGGTGTATGACAAGGATTGGAATCCCAAACCGTCCATGGCGGTTGTCGAGGATAACTGGGATTATTGGATGGATATGATCCGGAGCGCTACCGGATTATGATCGGATTTCGTTGTGAGTAAGTAATGGGTGGCGGGGGCGCCGGGTATGAGTTCAAAGTCGCCCGCGTGTCTTTTTTGTTAAACTAAATCGGATGGAGAAGAAATGAGCACATTGGTGAACATCCCGAATATCGGGGACATTACGGACAAGTCGGGCTTCAGTTTGTTGGAAGCAACCAGCAACGGCGATTTCAAAGTGGGCGTGGACGGAGTTCAGTCCGTTTCCGCGACGGGTGACGGCAAGGTGGAGTTCGTCGGGTTCGCGGACAAGTCGCTGGCTTTCGTTAAGTCTGGCATGGGCTACCCCGCGTATTATCCAATTCACGATGTTGACATGAAAAAGCCGATCAAGGCCGTGCTGATGGATTTGGACGGGACCACGGTTCGTTCCGAGGATTTCTGGATTTGGATTATCGAGAAAACCACGGCCAGCCTGCTGGAAAATCCCAAATTCGAGTTGGAAGAAGCGGATATTCCCTTTGTTTCCGGACACAGTGTTTCCGAGCACTTGACCTACTGTTGTCAGAAATATTGCCCCAACAAGACGGTTGAGGACGCGCGTCATTTCTACTTCGAGCACACGCACTTTGAAATGAACGAAATCATGGAAGGCCGCGGCAAGCCGAACGCGTTCACGCCAACCGAAGGCATTTCCGAATTTCTCTACAAGCTGAAAGAACAAGAGATCAAAATCGGGTTGGTCACTTCCGGCCTCTACGAAAAAGCCTGGCCGGAAATTCTCGACGCGTTCAAAACGCTCGGCATGGGCGATCCCAAAGAATTCTACGACGCCATCATCACCGCTGGATTCCCGCTTCGCAAAGGCAGCCCGGGAACATTGGGCGAGCTTTCGCCGAAGCCCCATCCGTGGTTGTACTCTGAAACCGCGCGCGTGGGATTGGGCATCGAATTCGCGGATCGCAATTCGGTGGTGGGCATTGAAGACAGCGGCGCGGGCGTCTGCTCCATCCGTCTGGCTGGATATCCGACCATCGGCATCGGCGGTGGAAACATTTATGAAAGCGGAACGCAGGAACTGTGCTGCCACTATTGTGAGAGCTTCGACGAAATCGCGGGCGTGATTCTTTAAAAAGGAGAGTTTGATGAGTGATCAACCAAAACCGCAATGCCATTGGATTTCAAACACGCATTGGGACCGCGAGTGGCGCTACTCCATGCAGCGCACTCGGCACATGCTGGTCTATATGATCGACATGCTGCTCGATATCCTCGAAAAGGAACCGGAGTTCGCCTCCTTTCACATGGACTCCCAGACCATCCCGATTCAGGACTATCTCGAAATCCGGCCGGAACGCCGCGGACAGGTTGTTAAATTCATCAAAGAAGGCCGTCTCAATGTCGGCCCGTGGTTCGTGCTTCCCGACGAATTCTGCGTGGGCGGCGAGTCGCTCGTCCGCAACCTGCTTCTCGGGCACAAACAGGCCAAAGAGCTCGGCGCGGTGACCAAAACCGGCTACTCCCCCTTTGGTTGGGGACAGCTCTCCCAGATGCCGCAGCTCTATAAAGGCTTCGGCATTCCCTTCGCCTCCTTCTACCGCGGCGTGAACACCGAAGTGGCCCCGAACTCGGAATTCCTTTGGGAATCTCCCGATGGAACCGTGATCGTTGGTTCCCGCCTGGCCTGCCGCCCGCGCTACAACGTCTGGTACGTGGTCCAGCGTCCGGTCTTCTTCGGCCGCGAAGACGAAAACAACCGCGAAGCGTCCTGGAGCAATGGCAACGGCCCGTTCCGTCTGGCGGATGGCGAATTCAATGAAATCGACATGACCTACGCCCGCCCCGAGTTCAACTACCACGAGGAAAACGTGGCCGACCGCGCGATTCAGGCGCTGAAAGAGCAGGACGCGGAGTGGACCACCCGCCACCGCTTCTGGTCCGCCGGCCACGACTCCTCCTGCCCGGACATCCGCGAAGCGCGGATGATCAAGGACTGCGCCAAAGCGCTCGAAGGCAAAGCCGACGTTTTCCACAGCGACTTCACCGCCTTCCAGAAAGGCGTGGTTGACGAGCACGATCCGAACCTGCCGAAAACGGTTGGCGAAATGCGCTACTTCTACACCGACGGCTCCTCTTCGGTGCTCTATGGATGGATCACCTCCGCGCACATGTACATCAAAGTGATGAACTACTGTACCGAGCGCCTGTTGGGCGACTACGCCGAGCCGATGGCCACCTTCGCCTCCATGGCCGGCGCCGCCTATCCGCGTGGATTCCTCGATCAGGCCTGGAACCAGCTGCTGCAGAACCACGGCCACGACTCCATCGGATGCTGCAGCCGTGACGTGGTGCCGCAAGATATGACCTTCCGCTACCGTCAGGCCGACGAAATCAGCACCTGCGTGATGGAAACGGCGTTCAAAGACATCGCCGGAAACATCGACATGTCGGACCGCGATAAAAAAGACGTCGCCGTGGTCGCGTGGAACGCGGTTCCGCAAAAACGCACCGAGATCGCCGAGCTCGTCGTTGATATTCCGAAAGAGCTCGGGGCCTACGACTTCCGCCTCGCGGATGAAGAGGGCAACGAGCTGCCGTTCCAGGCCGTCGAATCCGTCGATCGCTACACCGTGGTTCAGAATCCGAACGACGCCGCCGACATGATGGCCATGGAGCGCCAGCGCTTCTTCGCGGAACTGCCGGATCTGCCGGGCGCCGGATACAAAACCTTCTTCGTGAAGACCCGTCCGAAATGGACCTCCAACTCCCCGAAAGAGCGCACGCTGACGCGGACGATCCATGGCAAAACCAATGGTATGGAAAATGAATTCCTCTCCGTGGTCATCGAATCCAACGGAACGCTCTCCGTAACGGACAAGAAAACCGGCCGTGGCTGGAAAGATCTCGGCTACTTCCGCGATTGCTCCGAAATCGGCAACCCGTGGGAGCATGTCAGCGTCACCTACGACGAAGTGGTCACCACGCTCAACGAAAACGCCCGCGTGTCCCGCATTATCGCCGGTGAGCTGGTTACCACCTACCGCGTGGAGCTCAACTGGGAATTGCCGCGCGGTCGATCCGCCGACGAGAAGACCCGCGCCGCCGACCGGGTGCCGTACAAGATCGTCAACATGGTGACCCTGCGCAAAGGTCAACCGTGGGTGGAAATCGAAACCACCATCGAAAACACCGCGGCGGATCACTACCTGCAGGTTTCTTTCCCGACCCAGGTCGACGCCAAGGAATCCATCGCCACCACTCCGTTCGACGTCGTGAAACGCGACATCAATCTTCCGGAGCCGGGTCGTTACGACGAGGACATTCAGACCGAAAACCCGATGGACCGTTTCGTGGCTCTCGAAGACGGAAAAGCCGGCGTGGCCTTGCTGAACGAGGGGCTGAAAGCCTATGAGACGCATAATGACGACGATCAGACCCTCAGCTTGACCATGCTGCGCTGCTTCCCGCTGCGGATCTGCATCACCAATCTGGAAGTGACCAACTACAGCGAGCAGGACGACGGTTCGCAGTGTCTCGGAACGCACACCTTCAAATACGGATTCATGCCGTACGCGGGAACGCATGAAGAGGCGGGGGTCTGGCAGCAAGCCGAGCGCTTCAACCACACGGTTCGCGCCGCCCAGATCGGTCCGTCCGAAGGCGGCAAACTGCCGAAAGCCAAGTCGTTCCTCGAAGTGGAAAACGAGTCGTTGCACGTCAGCGCCGTGAAACAGAGCGAAGAGGGCGAGGGCTGGATTGTCCGGCTGTTCAATCCGACCGAAGGCTCGCTGAGCGGCACCGTTTCGCTCAACGGCGGCATGGTTCCGCCCGCGTCGCTTTCGCCGGTGGAACGTCAGGCCGCGAACTTCGCGCTCCCGGCGGATACCGGCGCGAAGTGGAGCAAGGCTCGCCTGGTTGATCTCGAAGAGCTGGAAACGGAAGAACTGGCGCTGGACGCCAATGGCGCGGTCACCCTTGACATCACGAAGAAGAAAATCGTCACGCTGGAGTTCCTCCCGTAATGGACCGCTGGACCCAAAAACTGATGCTTGTGCTGGCGTGCCTCGGCATCGCCGGCGCGGCGGCGGCCAAAAAGCCGAACGTGGTCTTGATCATCACCGATGATCAGAGCTGGGACACGCTCGGTTTTATGGGCGGACAGGCACATACCCCGCGCATCGACCGGATGGCCGACGAGGGGATGTATCTGTCCGACTTCAATGTCACCTCCACGGTGTGCTCGCCGTCGCGCTATAGTTTCATGACCGGGCGCTTTTCCGGCAACGGCACGGGCGAACGCTTTATGGCCGAACATCCGCCGGGCGACCAGACGCAGGTGGAAAACATCGGCGAGCTGGAGCCCGACCGCTGGAATCTGGCCAAGGTGTTGCGGAAAAACGGCTATAAAACCGGGTTTGTCGGCAAGAGCCACCTGATCAACCATGAGTGGGTCTGCGAAACGACCGATAATGACAACGCGTGGAAGGAAGCCGGGTTCAAGCTTTATGAACAGGATGCGGATCCGACGGATCCCGTGGTGAACGCGAAGATGCGGTACAATCACGCCAAATGGTGTGAGGCGATGAAGCCCTTCGGGTTTGACTTTGTTGACGGATATTACGCGGCCAACCTGCGCGAGCTGTTCAACACGACGCTCAATGTGCACAACCTCGACTGGAGCGTCAGCAAAGCCTTTAACTTTCTGGAAGAATTCAAAGACGAGCCGTTCTTTCTCTATTTTTCGACCACGCTGCATCACGGCCCCGCGCCGTGGGCCAACCAGTTTTCCATGGACGCCGACCCGCGCATGACCGGCGAGGGCTTTGTCGAAGAGGGCTTCGATGTAATGCCGTCGCGCGAGGATGTTTTGAAACGCAACCGCGAGGCCGGCTTTAAGGATAACCGGGCGTTTGCCCTGTGGCTCGACGACGGCGTCGGCGCGATTCTCGATAAGATCAAGGCGCTGGGGTTGGAAAAAGACACGCTGGTGATGTTTGTTTCCGATCACGGCTCCTATCGCCACGGCAAAGCGACTCTGCACGATTACGGTATGCGGGTTCCGATGATTCTTCAGTGGAAGGGGACGATCAAGCCGAACTCCACGTATGACGGCATTCTGGCCAACATTGATATCGCGCCGACTCTTCTCGACCTGTGCGGGGTGGAGCCGCCGGCGGATTACGAGATCGATGGTGTCAGCTTCAAGCGGCAGCTGCTGGGCGACAGCTCCCCGGTGCGCGACGTGCTGTTTGGCGAACTGGGCCATTCCCGCTGCGTAAAGACCAAGGCTTGGAAGTACATTGCCGCGCGTTATCCGCTGGATCTGCAGAAACGGGTGGATGCCGGCGAAAAGTTCGAGGGATTTCAGGGGGAGCGGCTGGATCTTCCCTACCTGACGCGTAACGGTCATCTCGGCCACTACGCATCCGCGGTCAACCCGCACTATTTTGAAGCCGACCAGCTCTATAATCTGAAGAGCGATCCGGAGGAAAACGATAATGTTTTTGAAGGCAACCCGGAGGTTGCGCTGCGGATGAAGAAGGAGTTGTCGCGGGAGTTGAAGAAATTTGAAAACCGCCCGTTTGGCGAATTTACGAAATAAAACAAAATGGCGTCGGTGCGGAAGAGGCCATGACGGCGGATTTAACCTTAGGAGAAGAAATTATGGATACGGGGATGTTTGAATATTTAGGGGTGTTGGATTACGCCTTCATGCTGTTTTACGTGGTGGTGCTGATCTGCATCGGCCTTTACCTGAGACGGCAGGCCTCCAAAAGCCTCGACAACTACGTCTGCGGCGGCGGCAACATTCCGTGGTGGGCGATGGGTATTTCCGGCATGGCCAGCTTTTTGGATATGGCGGGAACCGCCATTATTGTATCCTTCCTGTTTATGATGGGGCCGTTGGGACTGTTTATCGAGTTCCGCGGCGGCGCGGTGCTCATTCTTCCCTTTATGATGCTCTGGACCGGCAAATGGCACCGCCGTTCCGGTTGTTTGACCGGCGCGCAGTGGAACATCTTCCGTTTCGGCGATGGCTGGGGCGGACGTGCCTCCCAGTTGATGGCGGTGATCGCGACCGTTTTAACCACGATCGGGATGCTGGCCTACCTCATTGTCGGCGCGGGGATTTTCCTTTCCACCTTCCTGCCGTTTACCCCCACTCAGTGCTCTATCGCGCTGTTGCTGATCGCAACGCCGTACACCATGATGTCCGGTTTCTACGGGGTCATTTACACGGACCTCTTCCAGTCCTTCATTATTATCGCCGCGGTGATTTACGTAACCGTCACGTCGTTTCTGGGCGTCGACAGCGCCGCGGAGATCGGCAATATCGCCATGTCGGTTACCGGCAATCCGGATTGGATCAGCGGCATCCCGAAATGGGAAGTGCACGTTCCGAAAGGCTATGAGGTCTACAAACACCTGATTATCTTCTCCGGCTTCTACCTGCTGCGCACCATCGCGGCCGGTGTGGGTACCGGTGCGGATCCACGGTATTTCGGGGCGAAAAACGACCGCGAATGCGGCAAGCTTTCGATGCTGTGGATCGGTATGATGAGCTTCCGCTGGCCGCTGATGATCGGGATCGCGGTGCTCGGTCTTTATCTGGTGAACGATCTGATTCCGGAACAGTCCAATGTGCAGAAAGCCGCCGATATGATTCAGCAGTATTATCCCGAAACGGAAAAACCGGAGTGGGGCAACCTGGTCTCCAGCATCTCCTACTCACCGGAAGAGCATGACGTCGGACTTGTTTCCGGACTGAAAAGCGTTCTCGGCGCGGACCAGTGGGTGGATAAAATGAATCTGGTCAGTTACGAAGGAACCGTGAATCCGGAGAAGGTTCTATCGCAGGTGCTGAAGATGCGCATTGCCAAAGGCATGCGCGGCATTCTTGTGATCGCCCTGATTGCGGCCGCGCTCTCAACCTTCGGCAGCTGGATCAACCTGGGGACCAGCCAGTTTGTGAACGACTTCTATAAAGTTTGGATTCGTCCGAAGGCGAAAACCAAAGAGTTGATTTTCGCCAGTTGGGCCACGGTGGCCAGTATCGTGGCGCTCAGCTATTGGTTCTCGACCTCGCTCGATAGTATCAACGATATCTGGGGATGGATGATGATGGGCTTCGGCGCCGGCTTCCTGGTACCCACCCTCCTGCGCCTTTACTGGTGGCGCTTTAACGGCGAAGGGTTCGCGATCGGCACGCTGGTCGGTCTTATTGCCGCCATTGTTCAGCGCGCGGTGAATCCGGGCATGGTCGAATGGCAACAGTTTATCCTCGTCATGGTGATCGGATTTATCGGGTCCGTTGTTGCCGCCTATATTTTCAAGCCGACCGATGAGGCCTTCCTTAAAGAGATGTATATGAAGACCCGTCCGTTCGGGGTCTGGGGTCACTTCAAGAAAACGCTGTCCGAAGAGGAACAGAAAAAAGTGAGCCGGGAACACCGCAATGATCTGCTGGCTCTGCCGTTTGCCATGACCTGGCAGGTTTGCATCTTCTTGGTGCCGATGTTGTTCGTGATTCACAATTGGAAAGATTTAACCGGCGCGTTTATCCTCGGACTGATTGCCTTCGCGGGACTCTATTTCATCTGGTTCCGCAACCTGCCCGCAACCAATTTTTATGAAGATGAACCTGTTGAGCCTGTCCAAGAAGGAGCTGAATAGGCGTTGATTGATTAATATCCTGAAGAGGCCGAACCGTTTGATTCAGCCTCTTTTTGGTATTCAGGATTTTAGTTCACTGGGAGATAAAATGATGATGAAGAAATTCTTATTGATGGTCGGTATCGCAGCGCTCGCTGTTCAGGGTTTCGCTGCTGATGTTGTAAAGCCGGGTGCTGATCTGCAGGCGGTTCTGGATTCAGGCGAAGACCTGGTGCTCAAACCGGGCGCGGTCTATGAAATCACCAAAACCCTGAAAATGAAAAAACCGGGGCAGAAGATTTATACCAAGGACGCTAAGTTCCCATCCGACTACGCAACGCTGCGTATTATGGATCGCGGTGTGATGATGATCCTCGATGGCGGCGGTGTGAAGGATGCCAAACTCGAAAAGGTCGTCTTTGATGGGAACCGCTACAGAATGTCGGTCGTTCCGAAACCGAAAATCGGCGGTGGCGGTCAGCCTCCGATGGTTCATATGGGCGGTGAGAACGGTGATAACGCCGTTGTTCGCGAATGTGTTTTCATGAGTACTCGTACCTGGGCCACCTTGAAGTTCCATGAAGGGGCCGCAAACTGTCTGGCTGAAAACAATATGATTTTCGGCGCGGGGGTTGATCCGCGCGGTAACGGTCGCGATCTGGAAGAAAAGCCGTTTGGCTGGGGAGACTGCATTTCCTGTGCTGCCCGCGATTCGATCATCCGTAACAACCTGATCATTGACCCGACGGACGTTGGCGTTGTGCTTTATGCCGCTCCGGGTACGGTGGTTGAAAATAACGTCATTGCCTCCATTTCCCGTGAATCACTGGGCGGCATCAATTTGGTTGACGCGCTGGCCTACTATGCAATGAACGAAGAGAAAAACCTGATTGATTACCGCGGCGTTAAGATTCGCGACAACTATATTGATGCATATGGAGCCCGTATTCATATGTCCATTCCGGTGGGCTGTGTTCCGTGGGTTCCGCATTGGCGCGGTAATATTCTGACCGGCGGTGAAGTTACCGGAAATACCATCGCGGGCGGTGCTTCGGCATACGGCATTGTCGCTCACGGTCTGTCCAACTGGAAAATTACCGGCAACATCAGCACAGCGTCCTATTCCGGATTGGCTGAATACGGCGATCACAAGAATCCGCCGGATGATCCGGGTGCGTTTATTTATGATAAAGCTTCGGTAACGGATTCGGAACTTCAGCCGGAATTCAAACCGACCGAACGCCATATTGAGCATCTGCTGCGCACCCAGTTTGCGCCGGAAGATGAGCATGGCTACCAGATGCATGATTACGGCGATGAAGAAATTACGGCGGTTATTAATTCCGCCTATATGGAGATTTTAGGCCGACCGGTTGGTGAAGTGGGTATGGAGCAGGCTTCCAAACAGCTTCGTGAACGCGAGGTAAATGCAGACGGTCTGCGTCGCCGCCTGATGGCCAGCCAAGAGTTTAAGAACCGTTTCGGGTATGTTCCTCCGGAAGATCTGCACCTGTTCCGCGCGAAGACCTGGTTTGGTATCTGTAATGAGCTGATCCGCAATAACGGCGGTTTCCCGAAGGCGTTGGATCTTTACAAGGAAGCCCTCGATTCACTGCACTACATCAAACGCGAAACCCTCAAAATCGATCGAGTCGATGAGTCCACGCTGCTTGGAAAAGTGATGTGCGGATACCAAGGCTGGTACCGCGCGCCCAGCGATGGATCCGGCTTGAGCTGGGTGCATTACCGCGATCAGGCGCAACCGGGTGAAGCCGGGGATTTCTGGCCGGGACGCTGCGGCATCGAGTTTTGGCCGGACATGAGTGAGCTGGGCGAACATGAAAAATTCAAGACCCAGTTCCGCCATGAAGACGGCAGTGCCGCGTACGTCTACAGTTCACATGTGCGCGACACAACGATCCGCCATTTCAAGTGGATGAAGGATTATGGTGTCGATGGCGTCTTCGTGCAGCGCTTCATCATGGAGACCACGATCGATGGCGATCAGGAAGCCATTCTCAGTGGCAAGGCCTATAACAAAGTGCTTGAGCATTGCCGCGACGGTGCGAACCAGTATGGCCGCACCTATGCGATCATGTATGACCTGACCGCCATGCCGGAAAACTATGTGGAAACGTTCAAAGATGACTGGCGGATGCTCGTTGATGAAATGAACATCACGCGCGACCCATTCGACAAAGCGTATCAGAAGCATAACGGCAAACCGATCGTGGCGCTCTGGGGGGTTGGCTTCAAACGCGGCTATACGGCGGATGACGTTGCGGAAATCGTCGACTTCCTGAAAAACGATCCGGAATACGGCGGATGTTCCGTGATGCTGGGAACAGCGACCGGCTGGCGGACCGGTCTGGGTGACGGCGCGTCCTTCGAACTGTGGGAGCCGATTTATAAAGCGGCGGATGTGGTTTCCGCTTGGACGGTGGGCCGTTTCGGTTCCGTGGCCGAAGCGAAGAACTATGCGTCTGGCCTTGCCAAGGAAGACCGAATTTGGTGCGAAAGCAATGGACTGGAATTCATGCCGGTGGTGTTCCCTGGTTTTGCATGGTCCAACCTGAAAAAAGGATTTGATCATGAGAATCCCGGCGCGTTCATAGATCGTCAGGACGGTCAGTTCCTCTGGTCTCAGATTGCGGCGCATCTTGAAAACGGACAGACCATGATTTATCAGGCCATGTTCGACGAGCTGGATGAAAGTACGCAGATTTTCAAGGTCTCCGACAATCCGCCGGTCGGGGAAAGCAAGTTTTTGACCTACAACGGTCTGCCGTCCGATCACTATCTCTGGCTGGTAGGCGAGGCAACAAAAATGGTGCGCGGCGAAACTCCGCTGACAGACCATATTCCCGAGCGCGAAGGGCGCGACGATGTGAATAAACGCACCGCCGCCGCGTTCGAAAACAAGAAATAGAATGTTGTGTTTTTGATATCTAGCAGGGCAGGCATTGCCTGCCCTTTTTTGGAGACGTTGATCATGAAACAGGTACTAATTGCTTATTCCATATTGTCAATGGTTGTTGCCCAGGCTGAGGTGAAACTGAATGGGCTGTTCACCGACAACATGGTCCTTCAGCGCGATCAACAGGTTCCGGTGTGGGGGACCGCCGATCCCGGCGACAAGGTAACGGTCGAGTTTGCGGGGCAACAGAAAACAGTAGAGGCGGATGCGAACGGTCAATGGCGGATCATGCTCGATCCGATGATGGCCGGTTCCAAGCCCGCGATTATGTCGGTAGCGTCTTCAATCGGAAATCAAAAATCGGAAGTCGGAAATATTTTGGTGGGCGATGTGTGGCTGTGTACCGGCCAGTCCAACATGGCGCAGGCCATGAAGCGTTATTTGATTTGGGATCAGGTCAAAGAGGGATTTGAAAACGACCAGGTACGTTTCTTTAAAATCAAAGACGGCGGGGTCGGAAGTCCCGAGCCGACGAAGGCCCTGGTAATCGATCCCATCTTCAAGGATTCGTGGCAACCCTGCACACCGGAATTTGCGGCCGAGTTTTCCGCGACGGCCGGGTTTTTCGGCATGAAACTACAAAAGGATGCCTGTGTTCCGATCGGCTTGCTATACGCGAACCGCGGCGGAACGCAGGCCAATATGTGGATGCCGCGCGAAGTCCTCGAAGGGAATCCGGACTATGCGCGTTTCCTGGACGCATCGAACGAAAACTGGAAGCCGCTCAAGAACA